>DUSF01000033.1 GCA_012842745.1 Bacillus sp. (in: firmicutes)
ACAGCATGGCATGCGATACATCCTTTTTTAAATAAGACATTATCTGTATGCTCTGCTAAATTAGGTTGTTCCGTATCAGCATTATTTCCAGCCGTATCTGTTGGTTCAGTCGGTTCAGCTGGTTTTGCAGATGTTGCAGTTTCTGTTTGTAGCGGCGGTTCCGTAGATGTTTTTTCTCCGCCATTAAATAAAAGAGAACCCATAAAGCCTAAGACGACACCAATTACTAAAAAGAGTATCCACCGAAAAACTTGATTCACATTTCTTCCCTCCTTTTCCAAAAAACTTAATCCAAGCCCTTTTAAAAAATACATCATAGATTCCTGACAAATTCTGCACATTTTTCGCACAAAATCTGTACACTCAAAATATACCAATACATACTATCCTCTCCTGTGACTTAAATCACAGAAACCATGGTCGGTATTTGTCGATTTAATGTATATTTAGTGATGTAACTTTGTTGAATTTATGAGCAAAGTGTGAAGTTATTTCTACAAAAAAATGCCCAGAGCGGTAAACTCTGAGCGACTTTAAATTATTCTCTTTCTCAATTCATTTAGCTGTTCTTTCGGTTTTGAAAAGCTATCAAAGTGTTGATTCTGTGCTGACGAACAACTTCTTCAATTTTACTAGTAGGGGCATTTTCTCTAATAAGGTTAATAATTTCGACATGTTCCTCAATTGATTGACAAGCACGTTGCGGCACAAAGGTAAAAATAGAGCGACGAACACGGTTCAAGCGCTGTTGCGCTTCGTTAATTTGATCAATTAAAAAAGTGTTGTCGCACTTTTCAAAAATAACCGCATGAAATTTTCGATTCAATTGGCTAAATGTTTCAAATTCAAAATTTGTAAGCGCTTTAGCCATTTGATTGTTAAGTTGTTCCAGCTCCTTAAGATTTTGAACAGTTAATTTTTTGGAGCTAAGTGAAGCAGCAAATCCTTCTAAAACAGCGATGACAGAAAGGACTTCAACATATTCGGTTTCATTGATTGCACTCACAATCGCTCCGCTATAAGGCTTGTATGAAATTAATCCATCTGATTCAAGGTTGCGAATCGCCTCTCGGATGGGAATCGTGCTAGTCCCAAGCTCTTTTGCAATTTGATCAATGACAATCCGTTGCCCCGGAGCATAATCACCGTCCAAAATCTTAGCTCTTAAAAATTCATACGCATACTGTGTTTTGCTTATAGTTGAATGTTGATTTTGATTTTTTTCCATAGCATTATCCTATATCACTTCGTATATGATTTCAAGTCGTATTTACTCATTTTTCGACAAATCCCTATTTAAAACGATGGTGAATATTATTATGCTTATATGTGCCTGCCTCGCTAAACTCAACAAGCTCCATTGAGAGCGCTAAATATCGTTTCGAAAAAAGCTCCGAGAAATGAGCCTTTATTGCCTCGAACAGCTCATCACAAGTATTCTTTTTTTCTTCTTCACTGCGTCCCGCTCCAATTTTTAATGTAACATGGACAAACGCATCATCTTCTTTTCCATCAGCAACCCGATAATCTTGAAGTTCAATCGCTCTTGAACGCAAGCCACCAATCGGAAAAAGCGGGCTTTTTGCAATAATGACTGCATGGACTTTTTCTAGCAATCCGGAAATATTCGCCTCAGCTTTAATATTATGTGTATATTCAATGATAATATGTGGCACCGATTTTCACCTTCCATTTCATCTACTTACAATCGTATTGGCAAGGCGACCAATCTTTTCGACTTCAGTCACAACTTCATCACCAACTTCGACGTTAACTGAACCCATAGGAGTCCCAGTTAAAATAACATCATTCTTATTCAGTGTCATGAAGCTGCTTAAATACTCAATTAGGGCGGCAATGCTGAAAATCATCTCCTTTGTATTTCCTTCTTGCGTCAACTTTCCATTTACATAGGTTCTTAACGTTAAATTCATTGGATCATCAATATCTTTTGCATCTACAAGCCATGGGCCAATCGGGGTACATGTATCACGATTTTTCACCCGCAAGTTGGGGCGATAGTAATTTTCCAAATAATCACGGATAGCATAATCATTAGCCACTGTATAGCCAAGAATATAATCATAAGCATCCTCTTGCTTTACATTTCTAGCTTGTTTTCCTATTACAACGGCAAGCTCACACTCATAGTGCATAAAAGTTGCATCAGCTGGGCGAAATGTTTGGCCTAGATGTCCTATAAAAGTATTCGGTCCTTTTAAAAATACTAAGGGCTCTGTTGGCGCATTAAATGCCAATTCTTTCGCATGGTCAGCATAATTCAAGCCAAGAGCAAAAACTGTTTGCATCTCAACAGGCGGGAGCCAGACTACATCCTGCTCCTTTACAATACGACCATCATCCAGTTTCAAACGGCCCTCAAGTTCAACCGCATCATGAATAGCACCAGAAAAAGCTACTCGTGCTCTTTTCATCTTTTTGTCCCTCCTGCCAAAAGTTCATGTTCATGAACAACTGTATTTTCTAGGACACCGACACCAATAATTTCGATGCGAATGTGGTCGCCAGCATTTACTATTGGTGCCTTCTCGGGGACACCGACCAACAATACATCTCCTTCATTCAACGTCATAAATTCCGTAACATCTGCAATTAATCGCGGAACAGAGCGAATCAAATTGGCTGTAGTATTTTCTTGACGCAACTCGCCATTTACAAATACTTGAATTGTAAGGGCATCGGGATTTGCAACTGCCTCACGCTCAATCACCCATGGCCCTACTGGACAAAAACCATCACGACATTTTTGGCTTATGGCTGGACGGTATACACTGTTATGAGGAATACTAACGTCGTTTACAACCGTATAGCCGGCAACATAGTCTAAAGCTTCTGCTTGAGGAACTTGTGTAGCTCTTCGACCAATCACGATTCCAAGCGCTGCACCTATTTCTAACTCTTGAACAGCAGCAGGCATTGGTATTTCGGCACCGTAGCCAATAATCGTATTCGCTGGTTTAATATAAAGAATCGGTGCCTTTGGTGGGGCTTTGTATGGGTCCTCATGGACTTCCTCTCCCATCGCAACCAATGCCTCTTTATAGTTTAATAAAGTCCCATAAATCGTCCCTGACACAGGTGCATCTATGTTTAACTCTCTTAAACTAATTTTTTTCCCTTTGACTTCGACTAGTCGATTCTCGCAATCTATAACAACTGTTTCCGGTTGCGAAACCCCACTCATTTTAATTTTCCCGCTGCGCAATTTATCACCTCAACTTCCTGTTAATTGCGATTAAAAACAACTAATTTCATTTCGGTCATTTCCTCGACTGCGTATTTAATTCCTTCACGGCCAACTCCGCTTTCTTTAACGCCTCCATATGGCATATTATCGACACGGAATGTTGGAATATCATTAATTATAACCCCGCCAACATGTAGCTTTTCAGCCGCATCAAGAGCTGTGTTAATATTATTCGTATAAATTCCAGCTTGCAGGCCATAGCGTGAATCATTTACTAATTCAACAGCTTCCTCCACTGACTTAACCTTATTAATAAGAACGATTGGCGCGAACACCTCTTGACACGATACTTTTAATGCTTTATCAGCATTTAAAAGCACAGTTGGTAGAAGAATATTTCCTTCTGCCATTCCTCCTGTTGCAACTTCAGCACCATGCTGTTTTGCTTCTTCAATCCATTCGAGAGTACGCTCAACATCGCCTTTTGTTATTAAAGCAGATACGTCTGTTTGTGGGTCAAGTGGATCCCCTATTTTTAATTTTTTTGCTTCCGCAGCAAATTTTTCGACAAATGCTCCATATAGATTTTCATGAATATAAACACGTTGCAAGGAAATACAAACTTGTCCTTGGTTAGAAAATGCCCCTTTCATTGTGCGCGCAATAATTTTATTTACATCTACACCATCATCAATGATGAGGGCTGAATTGGAACCAAGTTCAAGTGTTACTCGCTTTAATCCGGCTTTATTGCGAATGCCGATGCCTACAGCTGGACTTCCTGTAAAAGTGATCATCTTTACGCGATCATCTGTTACTAGCAAATCACCGACTACTCTCCCACTTCCTGTAATAACATTAAGTGCACCGGCAGGTAGCCCTGCTTCTTCAAGCAACTCCGCTAAAAAATAAGCGGATAGTGGTGTTTGTGAAGCTGGTTTCAACACGATTGTATTTCCAGCAGCAATCGCTGGACCTACCTTATGAGCCACTAAATTCATCGGAAAATTAAACGGCGTAATCGCTCCCACTACACCTAATGGCTCACGTACAGTATAAGCCACTCTATTTTCTCCACCAGGGGCGGCATCAAGTGGAAGCGTTTCCCCATGAATCCGTTTAGCTTCTTCAGCTGCAAATTTATAAGTCTGAATCGTACGGGCAACCTCTTCCTTTGCCGTCGTAATAGGCTTGGCGGCTTCTAAGGCAATAATTCTCGCTGCTTCTTCGGAACGTGCCACATAAAGATTTACTAATTTTTCAAGTATGGCGGCACGTTGGTGAGCAGGCATTTTCGCCATCACTTCACGTGCATTGTACGCTGCTTCAATTGCAAAGTTAACCTCTTCCGCTGATGCAGAAGGAATCTCTGCTAATACTTCCTCCGAATATGGCGATTTCAATGTAATATAAGAATTCGCCTCCATCCATTCACCGTTTATAAATAAGTTTTTTTTAAGTACCATCATGATCTCTCCTTCAGCAAAAAATATAGATGCTTACTAGATTATACAATAAATCATATGTCAAATCGTATATGATTCCAAGTGGTAGTATGATAGATTACTATTAGAAAAAAAGCAAGCTTCGGACAGTCCGAAGCTTATTTTATAGCTGCTAATCTTATCATGCAGTAAGTTAAACAGACTGTTATTGCACTGATAATCGTTTCACAGTTTCAACTGGCAGCAATTGGCCAGTTATTATATCCTCGACCTGGACAGCTTCTGTTCTCCAGCTTTCTGGTGGTACTTGACCCCAGAATGTTGCCCGTTGCGGGTTATCAAGATGCCATTTAATCGGCTCCCAGTCTGGATCATTTGTAAAATAATCACCTGTATACAATTCGATGCGATTTCCGTCATGGTCGCGCACATATACAAAAAAAGCATTTGAAGTGCCATGTCTGCCTGGTGACCGTTCAATATGGGTATGATAACCTAGTGAGGCAAGATGGTCACATGTATCCAAAATCGCCTTTGCATCATCCATCCAAAAACCGGTATGGTGGTAGCGCGGCCCTTTTTCGCTTATTAAAGCAAGGTCATGAACGCTCGGTTTGCGGTGCATCCAGGCAGCCCAAATATGCTCATTTTCCTCGTAGCCGTTCACAGTAAACTCGGAGGTTCTAAAGCCTAAATGTTTGCTATACCAATCATATAGTTCATCAATATTTGTAATTAAACAATTGGCATGGTCAATCCGTTTAATTTTTGAATTCCCTTGTAAATGGAATTTCTGCAGCATTCTTTCTGCTTTATCCATTTCAAAAAAGAACTCGACAGGTATTCCACCTAGATCCTGTATTCTTAGAGCACGACCTTGGCCCTTCTCTTCACCAGCACCAATCCATACTTTTTTGACGCCTAATTCAGTAAATAATTCATCTAGCACATCTAAATCTTCGGCACTGCTTACACGGTAGGCAATATGCTTTAGGCTCGCTTGTTTTCCTTTTGTTAAAACTAAACAATGGTGGTTGGCATCCTCAATTGCTCTTAAATAAATATGATCTTCATCTGACTCCGTCTCAATAAAGCCTAAACCACCACAATAAAATTCTCTTGCCCGCTCTAAATCCGTAACCGTTATTTCAGCATGATGAAGCCGAATAATATCAAAATTTTTCTTGTGCATTGATTATTTTCTCTCCTTTTCAAAGGATTTTTAGCAGTTCGTGACAGAATCCTTTTCCAAAACCATTTGATCTAAGAATTTTTGTACTAATGCCATTTCCGTTGTCTTATCCGCATTTGAATACGTATCCATTGTTACTCTGAACGCATCGACTAAGTAGAATCGTTCATACAGTTCACCACGGCCTGCAAGGTCTGAACCTATGAAATCCCAAGCTAAGCGGTTTAAGCGAATTTTTTCCACAGCTGTAGCATTTCTAGCTTGATAATATTTATCGATATACCCTCTTAATGGACCTTCTAAATCTTTTCTTGAAGGTGTACACATAAAGCCACCACCACCAATAATTTGGATTAGCTCCATACATCTAGGAATCCATTTTGGCATTAATCCTCTTAAGGCAGTTAATGGTCTCGCATCTGGTATTAATACACCATTCACTCCATTTTCCTTCGCACCTTCTATTGCAGAAACGATAGCAGTACGTGTTAACTCTTTATATTGCCAAATTTCCCCAAGTTTCTCTTTAATATGGTCAAATTCATTTACACCGTTCATATCGGCAATCATATGCCCTACGCCAAATAAGAACTCAAGCTTTGTAAGCGCTCTCGTCATTGCCTGAAAAACAATATAAGCACCCCAGTTTACCTCATCTGTTACAGCTCGATATAATTCTACATTTCCATCAATAAATACGCGATCCTTTGGAATATGGCAATTGTCAAAAATAACAACAGCATCCTGCTCATCAAAACGAGTGGATAGCGGAAAATCAAATGGATCACATTGTTTACTATAGGAATCACGGCAAATGAATTTCATTCCAGGTTGATCCATTGGAACAGCAAACATTAAAGCATATTTTGCATCTTCAGGACGAATACCTTTCCCTGCCCTTGATGGATAAATCGTCATTTCATCGGCAAACGGTGCCAACGTACCTAACATTCTAGCTCCACTAACGATAATGGAATCTTCTGTTTCGCCTACCTTGTGTAATGAAACCTCTCCACCTGCTTGCATTGCTTCCGGTACAGAGCGATCTACTTGTGGATTAACGATACAGTGTGTTAAACATAGATCATTTTCTCTAATATAATTGAAATAGTTTTCTACATTTTTAGCACGTTGTTCTTCTCCATACTTTCTCCATACATCGGTTCGGCTTGCATAACATGCGAAGGTAATATTTAAATAGTCAGGGCTTCTACCCATGATTCCCGCAGATGCTTCAGACATAATCTTTGATGCCTTGTGCAATTTCCATAAATCATCTTTGCTTTTCGGAAACATGAACGATGTTCCAACTTTATCCCCTGTTGTTGGCGAATCTGTTAACATAATTTCAGGGTATTGGTATTGTAAATCATACAAATGAGCAATCGATTGGGCTCCTCCTTTTAATTGGGGATGGATTGTAATATCTTCTATTCTTTCTCCATCCAACCAAATTTCACGTCGGTCATTTTTCAACTTTTCTAAATACTGTGCTCCTGTCCGTGCTGGCATGAACAACATCTCCCTTAATTTGATTTTTGTGAATACTCAAAATACTTTTAATATTCAATCTAACCTACTAATCTTTATTTCATTAAACTAGGTAAAAAAGTGGCTAATTGAGGGAAAATAATAAGAACAGCCACACAAGCAATCATTGCCAATACCATCGGCGTAATTCCTTTAAAAATAGTCTGAATCGGAACATCTCTCGCTACACCCTTTACATCATAAACACTTATGCCAAGTGGTGGGGTTAAGGAACCAATGTTTATCATCATAACCATGATAATTCCAAACCAAACACCATTAAAGCCTAACTCCGTTACAATTGGATAGATAATTGGCAGTGTTAAGACAAGGATAGATAATCCTTCGACAAAACATCCTAAAATAAATAACGAAAGTAATACGAGTATTAAAATTGCATATACATTCAAATCGAGATTGCCGACAAAAGTAGTAATTTTAACTGGTATTCTACTTACTGTTAAAAACTGACTAAATAATGTTGCGCCAATGATGATTATAAAAAGGTATGCTGTTAACCGAACAGTCTCATGAAACGATTGTTTAAGTCTCTTAAAGTCAATTGTTCTTGTTACTAAAGTAACGAGTAAGGCAATAAATGCCCCTACACCCGCTGCTTCAGTCGGCGTAAAAATCCCTAAATAAATTCCGCCAATCGAAGTTAGAAATACAACCATGAAGGGCCAAATATTTTTTAGTGTTGTGATTTTTTCCCGAAAAGAGGCTTTCTCATACTTTCTTGGTGCAAGTGATGGATCACGTTTGATGACGATTAAAATCGCAATCATAAAAATAATGATTTGGACAATCCCTGGAACAATCCCTGCAATTAATAGTTGACCAATCGGTTCCCTTGTCATAATTCCATACAACACTAGAATGACACTTGGCGGAATAAGGGCGCCTAATGTTCCGCCTGCAGCTACACATGCGGTTGATAATTGGGGCTTATAATTGTATTTATTCATTTCGGGCAAGGCAATTTTCGAAACTGTAACAGTTGTAGCATTTAATGACCCTGAAATCGATGAGAAGATTGCAGCTGTTCCAATCGTTGCCATCGCTAATCCACCGCGAAAATGTCCCATCCAGCTATCTACAGCCTGGTATAAATTACTGCCTATACCTGAATAAGATAAAAACATTCCCATTAAAATAAACAACGGAATCACACTTAAGGAATAGGAACTTGCCGTATCAAAAGGAGTCCTTCCAGATTGGAGAATCGCAATGTCCCAACCTCTTATTAAACCCGTGCCAAGCATTCCAACTAATAGTAGTGAAATACCGACGGGAATCTTTAATAGAAACATAATGATTAATACGACAATCCCGATTACGCCAATTATTTCAGGACTCATTACTATTCACCACCTCTGGCAAGGCCGACTCAGGACTCGAATCACTCTTTTTCGCTAGCGATTTATTACTTTGCAGAAACTTCTTTGTATAAGTTATTGCATGTTTGACAGCTGATAAAGCAAAAATAACTGTACCAATGGCGGCGATGATTACAAATATATAGACTGGTAAGTATAAATCTGCTGTTACCGTATTAGAGCGGAGCAAGCGCCCCGCATTCGACCATAAACTCCAAGCTACTATACACAATACAGCAGCAATAACTACATTAATGACACCTTCAAAAATACATTGAATTTTTTCAGAAAACCTTTCAACGACAAAATCGATTGTAACATGCACTTTATGCAAATGCGTATAAGCCAAACTTAAAAACACAACCATTGATAATCCAAGTTCGGTAAAGTCAACTGTTCCTTTAATTGGGTGATTAAAAAGCCAGCGACCTAAAACATCAAATGTAATCCAAAGCATCATCAACAGTAAAATGAACTCAGCAATATTGTGTAGCCATTTACATACTTTTTCAGTCATTCCTTCCATATTAATAGGTCACCACTTCCTCTTCTTACCTTAGTTCATTTTTAAGCTCTAAAGCGCGTTCATAGATTTCTTGTCCCGGATAGCCTTTCCCATTCATTTCGTCAATCCACTTTTGGGCAACAGGTTCTAGCGCATCCTGCCAATGTTTAAGTTGATTACCCGTTAACTCGATAATTTCCGCACCACCATTTTTCGCAAGCTCTAACCCTTTTTTACCATCAACGTCAAAGAGCCCACCTGCTTCTGCAGACATTGGAAGACCTACTAAACCATCTAATAATTGTTGATCACTGTCAGAAAAACTATTATAAGTAGCTTTATTCATAACTGAATAGAACGGTGTTGCTGAGAAGTTACCGATTGTTACGTATTTCGTGATTTCATGGAAGTTGTAATTTTGTAAAGTTTCTAGCGGCACCATTGCTGCATCGACAACCCCTCTTTGTAACGCCTCATAAACATCACCCATCGGCATTGATACTGCCGTAGCTCCTAACGCTTCCAAAATCGTACTTCCAACTGGGGATGGTGTACGTACACGCAAGCCTTTTAAATCTGCAGGTGTTTCAATTTTATGTTTTGTACTAATAAGTTGTGCAGGCTCTGCGGTGAACAGGAATAATGGATGTGTTTCATCATGCAATTTTTGAATTTCAGGAAATTCATTGTATAATGTTCCAATGATTTTTGAACCATGTTCAGCTGATTCAGCTAAGAACGGTAATTCAAGAACAGATACAAGCGGGAATCTGCCTGGTGTATATCCATACACACTTAATGCAATGTTTGCTTCACCTGTTACGGCCATATCATAGTGGGAACCAGCATCACCAAGAGCATTAGCAGGATATAGTTCGTATGTAATTCTCCCGTCTGTTTTCTCATTTAATGTTTTTCCAAGGCCTTCGAAAATTTGTGTTTGAATTGGGTGATTCCCCGGTAAGAAATGAGAGATAATGAGATTATGAGACTTTCCGTTATCCCCACCATTGGCAGCACCTTGGTTTTCACCCTTTGAGGCATTTTGGGTGCCCCCACTACAAGCGGACATTAGCAGTACTAAAGCTAGTACAATGACGAACATTATTTTTTTACCTTTAAACAATTTTTCCATTCTATTTCCTCCCTTTCAAAATAGTATTTACAAGACCTTTTGTGAAAACGCTGTCAAATGACATTCAGGTAAACTGAAAATAACCAGTTTTCCGAATATTCGAATTATTTATGTTAATATAAATCATATATTATAACATATATGATATCAATAGTTTTTCTTGTTTTATTTTTGGTAATAAAAGCTAGAAAGAATTGCTCTCTCTAGCCTTCATTATTTACGGTTATTTACCGAATTGCGGTATATGGTGATCACCGATAGCAACGTGGATAATCTTTGGCTCAGTATAAAATTCAAATGCATAATGGCCGCCTTCTCTACCGATTCCACTATCCTTTGTTCCTCCAAATGGAATGCGAAGATCACGGACATTTTGCGCATTAATCCAAACCATTCCAGCTTCAATTGCATCTGCAACACGGTGCGCCCTCTTAATATCATTTGTCCACACGAAGCCTGCAAGACCATATCTTACATTATTTGCCGCCTCAATCACTTCTTCTTCCGTTTCAAATTCAATCACCGCCATCACTGGACCAAAAATTTCTTCTTGGCAAACCCTCATCTCATTTTTCGCATGTAATAATAACGTCGGTGGTACGAAATTGCCTACCTTTACTTCCTCAGGAATTGATCCTTGAACAACTTCGCAGCCTTCTTGTTTTGCAAGTTCAATATAGCTTTTTACTTTATTGTAATGACCCTTTTCAATTAAAGGCCCTAGTTGTGTCGCCGGGTCCATTGGGTCGCCGATTTTAATATTATTGACACGTTCTTTCAAAGCCGCAATAAATTGGTCTTTAATATTTTTATGAAGAAAGACACGGGAATTGGATGTACAACGTTCTCCGTTAAAGGAGAAAATCCCCCATACAGCAGCATCAAGAGCACGGTCAAGGTCGGCATCATCAAATACGATTAGAGGTGATTTCCCGCCCAGCTCCATTGACGTTTTCTTTAATGTATCTGCCGCATTTTTGATAATAATGGAGCCTGTTGTTGTTTCACCAGTAAATGAAATAGCTTTTACATCGGGATGAGCTACAAGCGCTGCTCCCGCTGTTTCACCAAATCCATGAACAACATTAAAGACACCCTTTGGCAATCCCGATTGATCGATAATTTCGGCAAGTTTGTTTGCCGTTAAAGGTGACAGTTCAGCTGGCTTTAAAATAACAGTATTCCCTGTTGCCAGTGCCGGTGCAACCTTCCAAGTCTCTAGCATAATCGGCGCATTCCAAGGTGTAATGAGCCCAACGACGCCTAATGGTTTATAAACTGTATAGTTAATAAACTCACGGTCTATTGGAAATGATTCGCCGTGGGATGTTTCAATCATTTTCGCATAAAAACGAAAATTTTCCGCTGCACGGGCCGCTTGATTTTTCGTCTGACTTATGGGAAGGCCTGTATCTAATGACTCTAAAAAGGCAATTTCATCATTAGCTTCATCAATTAAATCGGCAATTCGATAAATGTATTGTAATCGTTCGCTTACTTTCATTTTGCCCCATTGACCGTTTTCATAAGCCACTTTTGCAGCGGCAATCGCTTTTTCTATATCATCCTTGCGCCCTTCAGCAATGTTGTTAATGACCGTATTTGTAAAAGGGTTTGTATTTTGAAAAGTGGCACCTGTCTCTGCATCAACAAATTCACCATTTATATATAACTTAATATCTTCTAATTCCTGATGTGTGTTTTTATTGTTTACATCTACTGTTTGGTTTTGCATAATTTCACATCCCTTTGGATTTTAAAATTAATTAATTAATTAATTAATTAGCAACTACATTTTCGGGAAGTTCTACATGTCTTGATAATACTTTACGAAGTTTTTCTTGTAGTTCTGGTGTTGGAAGATCCATTGGTCTTCGTAAGATTGGCTTCGCTTTACCCATCATTCCTAACGCAGCTTTTAATGGTGCTGGATTTGTATCCTCAAACAACACATCGTTTAATTCCATTAATTCAAAATGATGGTCTAAGGAAGCTTGAATGTTTCCTGCTGCCCAATCATTGTATAGATTAGCAATTTCTTTTGGAAGAATATTGGCTGTTGCACTAATATGTCCAGCCCCACCGATTGCCAACATTGGGTAACATAATAATTCGATACCAGAATATAGATTGAAATCTCTTCCACACTTTAATAACACACGGTTCACATGTTCGAAATCTTTGTTAGATTCTTTAACCCCAATGATTTGTGGAACATCTTTAGCGAGACGAGCTAATGTGTCAACATGTAAATTTACCGCTGTTCTTCCAGGAATATTGTATACGATAATAGGAATATCTACTGTTTCTGCAATAGATTTATAGTGCTTGTAAAGCGCATGTTGTGATGGCTTGTTGTAATAAGGTACGATGATTAATACTGCATCTGCGCCAATTTCTTTTGCCTTCTTCGTTAAGTAAATCGTTTCATCATAATTTGTTGAACCTGTTCCAGGTACGAAAGGAACTCTTCCATTTATTACTCTAGCGGCATTTTCCATTACTTTCACACGTTCTTCAGTTGTTAGAGATGCTGGTTCACCAGTTGTACCAGTTACTGAAATTGCATGGCTACCACTTTCAATTTGCCAGTTTATTAGCTTTTCCTGTGTTTCAAAATCAATCGAGCCATCTTCGTTAAACGGTGTAATGACAGGCGCAATTGATCCTCTTAATCTTTTTTTCAATTCTTGATACATACGTAATCCTTCCTTTCTAATTTTCCATTTATTTAAAATTCAAAATATTCAACTTATAATTAAATCATATATCATTTCGTATACGATTTCAATGCGTTTTACAAAAAATAAAAAGAGAGCCATATAAGACTCTCAAACTATCACAATTTTTATGAGTATGCGCGAAAGCAATTATTCAACTACAGTAAAAGTCACCTCACCTAATCCATCAAATTTGCCTGAAACAACATCACCCTTTGACAGCATGACGGCTCCAGTAATCCCACCAGTTAAAATAATATCACCTTTTTTTACTTTTTCTCCTTTTCGAGCAAGCATATTTGCAAGCATTGCTACTGAATTGGCTGGATGACCAAGAACAGCAGCTCCTGCTCCTAGCTCTTTTATTTCGCCATTTATTGTAATCGTCGTGCCTACTAACTCAAGCTCCAATTGTTCTGGCTTTTTCAAAGTAGTGCCGAAGACAACACGGGATGTTGAGGCGTTGTCTGCGACAACATCTGGTAGTGTAAAATTAAAATTTTCGTAGCGGCTGTCAATGATTTCTAATGCCGGTAAAACATATTCCGTTGCCGCTAATACTTGGGCACCGGTAATATCAGGCCCTTCTACGTCCTCACCCATAACGAAAGCAATTTCCGCTTCCACTTTCGGATGGATTAAGTCGCTAAGCTTCACCTGTCCACCGTTATCAATTAACATATAATCAAAGACATAGCCATAAAGCGGCTCCTCGACACCCATCTGCTTCATTTTAGCGAAGCTCGTTAAGCCCATTTTCGGGCCGATTATTTTTTTTCCTTCATTTAATTTTCTTTGTACAATTTCTTCCTGTACTAAATAGGCTTCATCAAATGTTAAATCAGGCTTTATAGATGCCGTAACTTTTACAACCTCGTTTTTCCCATATTCTGCATCTAACAAATAGGTAGCTATTTGCTCAATTTGTTCATTCGTAATCATCGTTTACTGTCCTCCCTAACCGACTGTGACATTTTTTCGTTTCGCGATTTCTGCAGCAACATCAACAATCATATCCTCTTGACCACCAACGATATGTTGTTTCCCTAGCTCAATCAAAATATCACGGGAGTCAATGTTAAATCTTTTTGCTGCACGCTGGGCATGAAGTAAGAAGCTTGAGTATACACCAGCGTATCCGAGCACAAGGCTATCTCTAGTTATTTCTTGTGGTTTTTCCAAAATTGGGGCCACTAATTCTTCCGCAATATCCATCGCTTTATAGACGTCAATTCCAGTTTGTATTCCCATCTTATCCAATACAGCTACAAGCACCTCCGTTTGTGTATTCCCAGCACCTGCACCTAAACATCTCATACTGCCATCAATTCTTGTCGCTCCTTGTTCAATCGCTGCAAGTGTGTTAGCCATTGCGAGTGACAAGTTGTTATGACCATGGAAACCGATGTTAACCGAGAGATGGTCCCGTAAAGCACAGATTTTTTCTGATACTTCATGTGGCAACAAGGCACCTGCGGAGTCGACGACATAGACAGTATCAGCGCCATAGCTTTCCATTAATTTAGCTTGTTCGACTAATTTAGAAGTAGGAGCAAGATGTGACATCATTAAGAATCCAACCGTTTCCATGCCAAGCTCTTTTGCTAGCTCTATATAAACAGGAGAAACATCTGCTTCTGTTACATGCGTTGCAATTCTTGCCATTTTAGCACCTAACGAAGCCGCTTGTTTTAAATCTTTTTCTAAACCGATGCCTGGAAGATGCAAGACAGCAATTTTTGAATTTTTAGCAGTGGCGGCCGCAGCTTCAATTAATTCAAATTCATTTGTCAATGATAATCCATATTGTAGTGTCGAGCCTCCAAGGCCATCCCCATGAGCCACTTCAATATAGGGTACATTTGCTTCATCAAGTGCTTTAACAACGCTTGTCACTTGTTCCACTGTAAATTGGTGTCTAATGGCATGGCTTCCATCTCGTAAAGCTACCTCTGTGATTAAAATATCTTTATTTAATCCCATCATGATTTTCCCCTTTCCTACACAGTCGCATTTGCAAGCATTTTAATTGCCCATTCCTCGGCAACTTGAACAGCAGCTGCTGTAATAATATCTAAATTTCCTGCATACTTTGGCAAATAGTCGCCGGCACCTTCAACTTCAATTAAAATTGTTATTTTATTACCGTCAAAAAGCGGCTCCTGTCTAATCCGGAATCCTGGCACATATCGTTGCACTTTTTTCTCCATATCACGGATTGCCTTTGTAATTCCTTCCTCATCGACAGTTTCACCTTTGACAAGGGCGTGGATGGTATCTCTCATAATTATCGGCGGCTCTGCAGGATTAATAATCATAACGGTCTTCCCAAGCTTCGCCCCACCGATGATTTCAAGTGCGCTACTTGTCGTTTCAATAAATTCGTTAATATTAGCTCTTGTTGCTGGTCCAGCACTTCTACTTGAAACAGTTGCAATGACCTCTGCATAAGAAACAGGCTGCACTTGATTAATCGCATGAACAATTGGTGTTGTTGCCTGACCCCCGCATGTAATCATATTGACATTATCGTCCGCTAAATGATCTTTGATATTTACAGTTGGCACGACAAAAGGACCGACAGCAGCAGGTGTTAAATCAATTACCCTTTTTCCTGCCTCTTTTAATAGTTTTGCATGTTTAATATGGGGCTTGGCTCCTGTTGCATCAAAGACGATATCAGCCAGTTCTGGTTGTTCAAGAAACCCTTCAATTCCATCATCAATTGTTACATAACCGAATTCTTTTGCACGTTTTAAACCATCAGAATCCGGGTCAACACCAACGACAGTTGTTAACTCTAAATTTGTCGCTCTTCTAAGCTTAATCATTAAATCCGAACCAATATTACCTGAGCCTAATACAGCAACTTTCACTTTACTCATAAAATATAAGACCTCCCTTTTTAAATTATTTTTCAAAATTAACACTAACTTGACCAATATGAGCAAAGCGGGCTGTAAATGTGTCTCCCGGCTCAGCAACGACCATCGCTGAAAGTGCGCCTGATAAAATCACTTCGCCAGCACGAAGCGGAATATCAAATTGTGCTAATTTATTAGCTAACCATGCCACACATGTTGCAGAATTACCAAGGGCTGCAGCCCCAACACCAGTGTTGACTAACTGGCCATTCTTCATTAAAACCATGCCGATTTGTTCCAAATTAACGTCTTCAACCTTTGTTGGTTTTCCGCCTAAAACATAAAGACCGCTCGAAGCATTATCGGCAATCGTATCAGGTAATTTAATCTTCCAGTCTTTTATTCTACTTCCGACAATCTCCAAAGCTGGAACAACATATTTAGTAGCTTGCAACACATCAAGTGTCGTAACGTTCGGGCCTTTTAAATCCTTTTTCAAAATAAAGGCAATTTCACCCTCGACGCGTGGTTGGAGAATTTGACTCATCGAAATCGTGCCGCCATTTTCGACAACCATTGAATCTAGTAAGTGGCCATAATCAGGCTCATCAACACCGAGCAATCTTTGCATTGCCAGCGATGTTAAGCCGATTTTTTTGCCAACAACTTTTTGGCCTTCATCTAGTTTTCTTTGAATATTTTTAAGTTGGATATGATAAGCTTCAACAGGTGTTAATTCCGGGTTGTGCGCTGTTAATGGCTCTATACCAACTCCTGAAAGCTCAGCTTCTCGAAGTAAGTCAGCAAATTGTATTGTTTGAGTGACCACCATATTACACTCCAATCTGTAAGATTAATATTTTAACGTTACATTTGAAAAGTCAGAATAGAAATCAATACTATGCATTCCACCAGTTCTACCGATGCCGCTATGCTTCATACCGCCAAATGGTGTTCGTAAGTCGCGTAAGAACCAAGTATTTACCCAGATTACACCCGCCTCAAGATTACGAGTAACGCGAACAGCACGTTTTACATTACTAGTCCAAACAGTTGCCGCAAGGCCGTAATGTGTATCATTTGCTTTCGTAATTACTTCATCTTCTGAATCAAAAGGCATGACCGTAACGACCGGGCCAAAAATTTCTTCGCGCACACAACGCGCATCATCATGTAAACCAGTAATAATTGTCGGCTCTAGATAATAGCCTTTTTCTAATCCTTCCGGACGCTTTCCACCTGTTAAAATATTTGCACCATCGGCTTTCGCACTATCAATATAGCTAAACACTCTGTCATAATGCTCTTTGCTAACGAGTGCCCCAGTCGTTGTTTCCTCTTTTAACGGATCGCCAACGTTCAATTCTTTCGTCTTCGCAACAAATCTATCAATAAATTCATTGTAAATTGGTCTTTCTACATAAATTCTTGAGCCACAAAGACATACTTCTCCTTGGTTAACAAAACTTGAGCGAATCGTTGTTTCAATACAATCATCTAAATCGGCATCAGCAAAAATGATATTTGGATTTTTGCCCCCTAATTCAAATGACAGCTTTTTCAAATTTTGCGCTGCTGATCTCATAATCGCTGCCCCAGTGCCAGGCTCGCCAATAAAAGAAATCGCATCGATATCAGGATGCTCTGAAATCGCTCCGCCGGCAGAATTCGGTCCAAAACCATGAACAAGGTTGGCCACACCATCAGGTAATCCCGCTTCTTTCATAATTTCCATTAACACTGTTGCTGTCATTGGTGTCCATTCTGCTGGCTTGATGACACATGTATTGCCCATTGCTAAACATGGCGCTAGTTTCCAAGTTAGTAATAATAAAGGCAAATTCCATGGTTTAATAATCCCTACAACCCCGACCGGACGGCGCAGCGTGTAATGTAAGGCAACATCATCCTGCTCATTTGCATCTGTATTAACACCGACGATATAGTCAGCATAAAAATGAAAGTTATAAGCCGCGCGCGGAATATCAATTTTATTTGCTAATGAAACAGGCTTGCCTGTATCCAATGATTCCAAATAAGCTAGTTCCTCTTGTCTTTCTAAAATTAAATCACCGATACGGCGTAAAATTTTTGATCGCTCTTGAACTGTTGTATTTTTCCACGGGCCATTTAATGCTCTTCTTGCTGCGCGAACGGCTAAATCTACCTCTTCTTTTCCACCTTCTGCAACCGTGCCTAGTACTTCTTCAGTTGCAGGATTAATATTTTCAAATGTTTTGTTGTTCAATGATGAAACATATTCTCCGTTAATAAAATGTAAACAATTAATAGACTTCACAGATGAGATTACTTTAACTTCTTCAAGCATTTTCCAAACTCCTCCTTTTATACCGAGTAATTTTTGTGATAATTCCAATAATTATGATAACTACTTCCTGTTGCATATACAACCCCATCATTGTTCTATATGCAACGCTTTCTGCTTTTTTTAATTTTCTTTTCAAAAGCCACTTTTTTTGCTATTGTTTTCTATAGAGAGATTACGTTCTTTTATATGAAACAGTGAGGGGTGTAAAACAGTGACAACAAATAAAAGGAATGATAAAGAGCCTAAAGATAATTTGCTTTCTTCTGTAAAAAACGCACTACTAATCTTAAAAAGCTTTTCAATGGATGAGCCTGAGAAAAAAATTAGTGATCTCGCCGCATCACTTGGATTAAATAAAAGCACAGTAAGCCGCACAATGGCAACTCTAGCAAGTGAAGGATTTGTTTATAAAGACCCAGAAACAAAAAAATATCGCTTAGGAATGACGATTATTTCTTTAAGTGGCATCATCAATAATAATATGGATGTATATCGTGAATCACAGCCGATTTTAAACAAACTTGTTCAGGACATTGATGAAACAGCCCATATCGCTATTCTTGATCATACCGATGTGATTTACATTCAAAAAGTTGAATGCAACCACTACGTAAGAGCTTTGACCCATGTTGGTAGAAGAAACCCTGCTCATTGTACTAGTTCAGGCAAAGTACTGTTAGCCCATGCAGACGAAAGCACTGTTGAGACGGTTATTCAATCAGGCCTTAAAAAGTATACAGAAACAACGATTACCGATGCTGATCAATTTAGAGAACATTTAAATAGAATAAAAGAGGATGGATTTGCCCATAGTATTGGCGAATTTAATGAAGGAGTAAATTCTGTTGCCGCACCGATTTACGACTATACTGGTAGAGTGATTGCCGCTCTAACTGTCGTCGGTCCGGTGCAGCGAATTCAACAAAATAAAATACGGCCATTATCTAAAAAAGTTATTGAAGCAAGTATGGAAATCTCTGATCGAATGGGATATTGGAAATAAATAATTATATTTTTTTATATTACAAAAATTCGGGTTGCTCTTCAGAATTAATGGTATCTCTAGACAACCCTTACATTATTTAAACGAATTGTTCAACAACTTTGATTGCTGCTTCACAGCATTTCTCATCTTCTTCTGCACTTCCACCGCTTACACCAATGCCACCAATCATTTTCCCATCCACTTTTATAGGAAAACCGCCGCCAAAAATAACAAGATTAGGAGTATGTACAATCCCTGTTAAAAGAGCAGGTTCATCCTTAATCATTGGATACCAATCGCCAGTCGGTTTGCCAAAAGCAATCGCCGTATAAGCTTTATTTTGCGAAATTCCAACGCTTAATAGTGGTGCATTGTCCATTCTTGAGAAACAGACTAAATTTCCACCATCATCTACAATTGTAATATTAACGGCAATCCCCATTTCCTTTGCCTTATTCTCTGCTGCCTCAATCATTTGTTTTGCAAGCTCATTAGGAATAGAATACTTTTCAATTAGTTTCATAAAAAAACTCCTTTTCTAATTTACTTTTGAACGTTTCTTCTTTACCGATTCACCAGCAATTCCCCAATGTTCCGGCGGCATCTCATTAATAAGCACGCGCACGGTTTCAATCGGTGCGTCTAACGTTCTACTAACTGTTTTTGTAACTTCTTTAATTAGCTCTTCCTTCATTTCTGGTGAGCGTCCTTCGATAATATTAATCTGAATAAGCGGCATAATCACACTTCCTTCCAATTTTTTGGTATATTATACTACTCTCATAGTAAAGCCTTTTTCACCATGTCACAATGCTACTGTTGCTTTATATGAAATTTATGAATATTTTTTATTTTCTTTATACAGAATAGAGTATATTTGTGTATATTTTTTTGAATTTTTGCTAAAATTATTTGTATCACATTTTGTAGCATATAAAGACTTATCGTTGTTATATAAGAAACAAGAAAATATTGTATAAGAGGAGAGAACGTTATGGCTGAAAGAAAAATTAAAAAAGTACTTGTGGCGAATAGAGGAGAAATTGCAATCCGCGTCTTTCGGGCTTGCACCGAGCTTGGAATTCGCACTGTTGCCATTTATTCGAAAGAAGATAGCGGTTCCTATCATCGCTATAAAGCGGATGAAGCTTATTTAGTAGGCGAGGATAAAAATGCGATTGACGCTTATTTAGATATCGAAGGCATTCTCGAAATCGCAAAAGCAAACAATGTTGATGCCATTCACCCTGGCTATGGCTTTCTGTCAGAAAACGCCCAATTCAGAAAGCGCTCTGCAGAGGAAGGGATTATTTTTATCGGACCAGAATACGAACATTTAGAAATGTTTGGAGATAAGGTGAAGGCTCGACATCAAGCGATCAAAGCAAATATTCCTGTTATTCCTGGCTCTGATGGCCCTGTTCAAACGATTGATGAAGTAAAATTATTTGCTAAAGAGCAGGGCTTTCCTTTTATCATTAAAGCTGCACTTGGCGGTGGTGGCCGCGGTATGCGCATTGTCCGCAGTGAAGCTGAACTTATTGAAAGCTATGAACGCGCAAAATCCGAAGCAAAAGCCTCCTTCGGCAATGACGAAGTATATGTTGAAAAATTTATTGAGAATCCAAAACATATTGAAGTGCAAATTCTTGGTGACAAGTATGGAAATATTGTTCATTTATATGAACGTGATTGTTCGGTCCAGCGTCGCCACCAAAAAGTAGTTGAAGTAGCGCCAAGCATATCTCTTCCCCATGATTTGCGGGAACGAATTTGCGAAGCTGCTGTTCGTCTAATGGAAAAAGTAAACTATGTTAATGCTGGTACAGTTGAATTTCTCGTTACGAAAGATCAATATTACTTTATTGAAGTAAATCCAAGGGTACAAGTTGAACATACGATTACAGAAATGATTACGGGCATTGATATTGTACAATCACAAATTTTAATTGCCGAAGGGCATCCGTTAGATAGTAAAGAAATCGGCATTCCTAACCAAACATTTATAAAAACGCATGGCTATGCAATTCAATCACGGGTAACAACAGAAGACCCAGAAAACAATTTTATGCCTGATACCGGAAAAATCACTGCCTATCGTTCAGGCGGTGGCTTCGGTGTTCGCTTAGATGCTGGGAACTCATTTGCCGGTGCTGTCATCACACCGTTTTATGATAGTTTACTCGTAAAAATCTCAACACATGCGCTCACATTTGAAAAAGCAGCAGCAAAAATGCACCGTAATTTAAAAGAGTTCAGAATTCGCGGTATTAAAACGAACATACCTTTTTTAGAAAATGTCATTACACATGAAAAGTTTCTAACAGGCCAATATAATACGAACTTCATCGATGAAACACGAGAGCTTTTCATCTTTCCAGAGCGAAAAGATCGCGGCACAAAAATGCTAAGCTATATTGGTCATACAGTTGTCAATGGTTATCCTGGTATTGGCAAAGAAAAGAAACCACTTATAAAAAATCCAAGAATGCCAAAAGTAAAAATATCAGAACCATTTCCAAATGGAACGAAACAAATCCTTGATAAAGAAGGTCCAGAAGGTGTTGTAAGCTGGCTTAAAAATCAAAAGGAAGTATTATTAACCGACACAACGTTTAGAGATGCCCATCAATCATTATTGGCTACTCGTATTCGTACAAATGATTTGAAGCATATTGCTGAGCCAACAGCAAGACTCCTACCTAACCTTTTTTCAGTGGAAATGTGGGGCGGCGCCACATTTGACGTTGCTTATCGTTTCTTAAAAGAAGACCCTTGGGTAAGGCTGCAAGTTTTACGAGAAAAAATGCCAAATGTGTTATTCCAAATGCTGTTGCGCGCTTCCAATGCCGTCGGCTATAAAAACTACCCTGATAACGTCATTAAACAATTTGTAAACAAATCAGCGGAAAACGGGATTGATGTATTCCGCATTTTTGACAGCTTAAACTGGGTCCAAGGTATGACATTGGCAATTGATGCTGTCAGAGATTCCAGAAAAATTGCTGAGGCGGCCATTTGTTACACAGGTGATATTGAGGATAGCAGTCGAACAAAATACAATCTAGAGTATTACAAAAAGATGGCAAAGGAATTAGAAAACGCTGGGGCACATATATTAGGAATAAAAGATATGGCTGGATTATTAAAGCCACAAGCGGCCTATACGTTAATTTCAACGTTAAAAGAGACAGTTGATATGCCAATTCATCTGCACACCCATGATACTAGCGGCAATGGCATCTACACGTATATAAAAGCGATTGAAGCCGGTGTCGATATTGTTGATGTCGCTGTAAGTTCGATGGCTGGCTTAACTTCACAGCCAAGTGCAAATACGCTCTACTATGCTTTACAAAATCAAAAACGCCAACCAAAGGTTGATATTCAATCACTTGAAAAATTAGCGCATTATTGGGAAGATGTTCGCCATTACTACAAAGCGTTTGAATCTGGGATGATGGCCCCGCATACAGAGGTTTATAATCATGAAATGCCTGGTGGTCAATACAGTAACCTACAACAACAGGCGAAAGCAGTTGGTCTTGAAAGCGAGTGGGATCATGTCAAGGAAATGTATCGAATTGTTAACGATATGTTTGGCGATGTTGTCAAGGTCACCCCTTCTTCTAAAGTTGTCGGTGATATGGCCTTATTCATGGTCCAAAATAAACTAACAAAACAGGATGTAATGGAACGCGGCGAAACACTTGATTTTCCTGATTCAGTCGTCGAATTTTTCCAAGGCTACTTAGGCCAGCCATATGAAGGCTTCCCTAAAGAATTGCAAAAGATAATCTTAAAAGGACGCGAGGCGATTGCTGTTAGACCAGGGGAATTACTTGAAGCAGTTGACTTTGATGCTTTAGAGAAAGAACTACAGGAAACACTTGAGCGTGAAGCGACTGACTTGGAAGTTATGAGCTATTCATTATATCCTAAAGTATTTGAGGAATATCAACAGTTCTACAACAAATATAGCGATGTGTCTGTTCTTGATACATTAACATTCTTCTATGGCTTGCGTCTTGGTGAAGAAATCGAAGTTGAAATCGAACAAGGAAAAACATTAATCGTTAAACTAGTATCTGTCAGCCAAACTCAGCATGATGGCACAAAGGTTGTCTATTTTGAATTAAATGGACAGCCGCGCGAAGTCATCGTTCATGATGAAAGTGTAAAAGCAACTATCGCTCTAAAAAGAAAAGCAGAAAAGAAAAACCCTCATCATATCGGTGCCTCCATGCCTGGCACGGTCGTTAAAGTGTTAGTTGAAAAAGGCGAAAAAGTTAAAAAAGGTGATCACTTACTAATCACAGAAGCGATGAAAATGGAGACAACTGTACAAGCGCCGTTTGATGGTATAGTGCTTAATATTCATGTTAAAAGCGGTGAAGCAGTACAGGCAGATGATTTGCTGCTTGAATTAGAATAGGCCGTTAGAAAAATAGGCTGACTGCTTTAAATTTAAAGCAATCAGCCTATCTTTTACTATCTAAGTATTTTATTCCTCTCCCGACATGGCTCAATAACCATGTTAGATACTGGCTTGCTTTGACAAGCAAGACGATATCCTGCTCTATGATCTTCATCAGGCAAAACAGATTTCGAAGAAATCCCATCTACTGTTTTACCGGATATAACTTTTATTTTGCACATCCCGCAGCCTCCGCCTTTACATCCTACAAAAATTCCTCCTGCTTGGCGGATTGACGCATTTAAAATGGTTTCATTTGCTTTTACAGAAATTTCTTTATCCTTCACAACTACTTTATACATATTCATTCTCCTACCCCTAAAAAGAAGTTTCCCTTGCCATTTGTTAGCGCTTACCCGCTAAGCCAAATCGAGAAACTTCCTTATTATAATAAGCACATTTATTTTTTATGAGAAAACAGAAGTAAATCTTTCATTTAATTCTCTTTCAAAGTAGAAGATAGCCTTTCCGATTGTATCTTCTGTCCAAGTTATTGTCGGAGAATCAGGATATGTGATGTAGCCTCCGCAGAATACTTCATTACGATTACCTGATGGGTCAAAGAAGTAGATTGTTGTTCCCCTTGTAATACCATGGCGTGTTGGGCCAGCATCAATCATTACATCGTTTTTCGCCATAATATCAGCGGCATTTCTTAACTCAACCCATTCATCTAACCAGAAGGCAAAATGATGAAGGCCATTGTGAGGTCCTTTAATGATTGCGATATCATGCGCTGTGTTTGTTTTGAACAACCATTTAGCAATCGTTTGGTCATTATTTTCGCCAGCCACTAATTGCTCACTAACATGGAAATCAAAAATTTCTAAGAAGATTTTCACAGCTCCCTCAACATCATCACCTGCAATTAAAAGATGGTCTAAACGTGTAGGGTGTATTCCTACTAATCCATCTGGCCATGGATCAGGATTAACAAGCGATAACCCATTACCAACTACTTCAATGTCGTGATACAATTCCATCGTTTGTCCTGTCGGCAAGATAAATCGTACAGCTTCCCCTTCAGCTAAACGTGTTCCTGCAGACACACGCTCCGTTGTAATCCCATAGTTATTTAATTTTTCTTCATAAAGGTCTAAATCTGAAGCAAATTCACATTTAAAGGCCATATGCTCTAAGCCTGCCGAATCGTCTTTTTTCAAAATCACACTATGATGATCATGCTCATCCCAGGCTTTTAAATAAACCCTCTCATCGTCACGGCCTGTTTCAATTAAACCAATGACATTTTTATAGTATTCAATTGATTTCTCCCAGTTTGGACAACGAACTTCAACTCTTCCTAAACGCATAATCGCCATTCAACATTCCCCCTGAATTTTTATATTATTCTTAATTTATAGATTAAAATATTTCAAATGTGTTTCATACCTATGAAATATTCTAATTCTTGTCTATTTTCAGACATTTGCATACAGTATAAATCTTCTAACCAATCTCAATAAATCTACATATCAAATCGCAGCTCACCTAATAGTATCAACATCTGAATGGCTAAAAATAAAGGATAACTTGATGATGGCTGCCGAATATCGACTGCTAGAATATCCTTTATTTTTTCAATTCTATATCGTAAACCGCTAATCGATAACGCAGAGCTGCAGGCCGTTTGCTCTAAATTTCCACCATTTAAAATATAATGATACAGCGTTTTTGTAAGATCCATTCCTTTTTTTCTATCATATTCTAGGAGATCCTTTAACTCTTGTTTTGAATATTTTCTGATTGCTTCCTTATCACCTGTCTGCATCAAAAGTCCGATAATTCCTAGTTCATTATAAACAATAACAGGCTTCGATTTCGAACATAGTTTTACCGCAGCAATGGCTTCTTCATACTGGCTCTTGGCAAATTCAATTTGATTTCCATATGTACTAATACCACCATAGAATGTCTGTTTCGGAACTATTTTTAAACAAAATGAAAGAATTTCATCTGCAAGTTCTTGAATTTTTCTGTTTCTATCACTCAAAACAGCATCCGGAATATAAAGTAAGATGTTATTACATTTATAGGTTAAAAGAATAGGGAGTAACATCTTTTTGAAATATTCCGATAATTTTGCTATTAAATCATCCTTCCATTCCATTTCCTCTTTCATGTCCTGCTCTAAATTATTTATATTTATAGCAACGATATGAAAAGGCTTCAAGAAATCAACATTAATATATTGGCCCATCTTCATTATTTCTTGCTTACTAAGCTTTCCTTTTAATATTTCTTCAAAAATATTGCCGCGCATTCGTTGCTCCGCCTCAATAGCTGTTCTTTCATTTAGCAAATACATCGAACAGACAACAGATGCCCTTTCAATAATCATCGTTTCTAAAATCGAAAACTGATTTGCTTGTCGTATAATCGAACAATAGCCCGTTATTTGCTGATTCGATAAAATCGGGATGAGTAAACGAAAATGATGGTTAGCAACTTCCAATTTGGCCGGCTTAAAATCGTTATGAAATTCTAATTGCATTTCCGCAAATTGCTGTTTTTTTGTATTGATAAAATTAATCATCTGTTGATTACATTGTGTTTTTTCCTTCTCTGTAAAGCCAGCAGCTGCCATAATGTTGAATTGACGGTCCTCAATCATAATCGGTACATCTAATGTTTCATAAAGAACATTTGCTATCGATTGCAAATCATTTCCTTGAATTAATTCCTTCGTCAAGCGTTTATGAATGGTATATGACTTATTTAGGTTATCTCTTTCCTCTTTAATTTTTTCATAAGCGAACTCAAGTTCCTTAATCATGCTTGTTTCGTTAAAATTAAATAATTCTTCAATGCCACTCTCCTCTGTCCATGCCTCAATTGGCTTAGCAATCCAATGACAATGATCATTCCCTTTACCCTCACACCCAATCTCTTTAACGATGACCTTAAATCCTAAAATGGTCGATAAATATCCGCTGGCATAGCCAATTAATTTGTAGCATGTAGGTTCTGCGCTTATTCCAAATAGTTTCTTATATTCTTCTGCTTCATGAGAATGTTTCCATATACCTTCCATATAAAAATCATTGCTTTTGGGAGCGATTTTTAAAACTTTTGTTTGGACATGAGCATGCCCCTGTTGCATATGCATTTTCGGTCCGGCTAAAATCATTTCCTTTTTTGAGGCGTGACGATTATTTTGTAAAATGATTGTAGCATCATGGACACCAAGGCTCCATCCATGTAAAACTAAAAATTGGTTTGCCCGTTTTTTGCCGACCATATCTATTAAACTTTTCCGCAACAACCCCATCGCTGCCGTCGAAGTCATGAAAACTCGTTGATTGTTTTGAAACATCTTTCCATCTACTGGAAAGGGAATAACAGTTTCGTTTTCAATAAAAGCATCAATTTGCAAAATAATCTCACCCCAAAAAATGTCTTGTATACATACAATACCAAAGTTCGTCCTATATTCAAGGCGTTTGTTTCTTTATAGTAAACAATATTTAAAAAATTCGGATTTTTTTGTTTTATTGTTCTACAGAAAAAGTGTCAGATTACCGTTTATACATGTGGCACCTGACACTTTTTATTAAAATTCATCTAAATAAATATGATTACCGCGCAAACCTTTTTCATACAGCGCATCTGTTACAGTTTCACACATAATCGGTGGCCCGCACAGATAGGCATCCATTCCGCTGCATGAATCCATTGTCTTCCTGATTACATCAGCAATAAATCCTCTCTCTCCCTTCCAGTCTGTATCGTCTGAAAGGTTTGATAACGCCGGGATGAAATGAAAATTCGGATATTTCCGTTCTAACTCAAGCCAAGTCTCAACTAAAAATAAATCTTCCTCTGTTCTAGCACCATAGAAAAACCATGCCTCATGTTCAAACGGCTGTGAAAATAATTCCTCTAGCAAAGCCTTAATAGGCGCCATACCTGAGCCACCGGCAACAAACACTAGACTCTTATCCCGATTACGCAGCTGCATTTTTCCATAGGGTCCTGAAGCCTTTACGGTTGCCCCAACCTTCAAGTCACACATATAGTTAGAACCAATCCCATTCGGTATTCTTTTTACATGAAACTGGAGTTTGTTATTGTCATTGCACTTTGTGGCAGCCGAGTAAGCCCTAACTTCTGTTTCACTTTGAACTTGGCATTCAAAAAACTGTCCAGCCGCATATGGAACTGTCGTTGGATTTACTAGCTCTAATTCAATGATGTGGATATCTGGTGTTACTTGTTCGTTTTTTATAATAGCTGCCTCGAAATCAACAACAGGATAAAATGTAATACCATCTTCCTCTTCTTCTTCGATTTCGATTACAAGGTCACTTTCCGCAAGCGTGCTGCAAAGGAGAATCATGCCATCATCTCTTTCAAAGGAGAGAAGAGAGTATTCAGATACTCTCCCCATAATTTCATAGTTTCCTTCTAGCACTCTAGCTTTACAAGCGCTGCAGCTGCCATGACGGCAACCATACGGCGTTTGGATGCCATTGCGAATCAAGGCATCTAAAACCGTTTGCCCTTCTTTGACTTGGATTTGATTGCCGCTAGGTTCAAGAGTGACCTCATATGTTTCAACAGATGTCTTATTCATTATTATAGGCCCCCTTTAGACAGCAATAATTTGAATCGGTGCTCCGTTTCTAATTCCCATTTCAGCCAATGTTTTCTCATCATCAACTTCGACATCTTTGTCGCCAAGAATAGTAACAAGCTTATAGCGATTATGATCTTCATTTAAATTCCATAAGCTTAAACCAGCTTGCTTCAAATCTAATCCTGTCATATCATACTGTGCTCGTAATGCAATATACGTTAATAGCTCATCACCACAAGCTAATGATGTAGGGACAATATGAACTAACAAGTGGTTTGGATCATGTAAATAACTGATTGCCAATTCGTTTCACCTCCAAAGTTTCCATTGCTATTAATTAAATCTCTTATCAAAATTCAGTGCTTGACGATATTGCAGCCAACGCAACCTGTCTCTAGATGAATAATGCTCTCCTGCTTCTTCAGGACTAAATGCTAAATATTTAAAAAGATCCATTGGAACATTTTCTCCAAATTCACCACTTACATAGGCTTCCGCAGGCCACCACATTTGCATATACTTTTGTGGTTCAAATTCAAATAAATGTTTACAGCCTGGTGAGCATGTCATATGAATTTCACCATTATACTCACTATACTGTGTCCACTGCTGTGTTGGCTTATCTGGGTTAACAAATTCTAACGGAATTTGACATACTTTACATACTGACGGTATGCCAGGGCTCGTAACAGCTAAGGCATGGTCACCTTGGCGTCTGTAATAAGAAGCATAATATTTATCAAATGTATCTGGATACTCATTTGATAACCATTCATAATCATCTGGCTGTAGTTTGAAGGTTCTAAAGACGTTTGCATGTTTATAATGGTCCAAAATTCTCATTGTAGCATGGGAATAATGCTCTTTTTCCTTTATGCTGTCTTCTGCATGCAATGGTAAACGAATACCATATTTTCTTAAATCTTTAAATAAGCCATTAAATACTTGTTCTTCAATATAGATTTCAAAAGCTTTTTTCCAAGAAATCGGGCGAATGCGTGGATAGTAATCGACGATAACTGATACTACTGAAAACAATCGATAGGCTCTCCAATACCATTTATCTAACCATTTTTGGACAATCGGTACATTACGGTCATCTTCTTCTAAAAGCATTTTTAATGCTGCCATCCCGAGTGCCATATGCCTTGATTCATCGGATTGCACTGTTTTTCCTGTCGCCGCGAAATGCTCATCCCCAACAGCAGCAGCTGAGGAAGCAAACGGCAGGAACAGAATATTTGTAAAGCAATATTCAAATGAAAAGGAAATAGCCATCAACGCTTCAAATGGCCCCGCACTTAATGCATCCTCGAAAAATGACTTAGGAACCGTGTTAAACCAATGGTTTTCATTTGTCTTAGCATAGGAATGTAAACCGTCGTAATATTTACTCATATGGGCATAATGTTTAATTTCAATTTGGGCATGGCGAAGTTCGTCAATGGCTTGGGCAAAGGTAGCAAAACGAATCGCTTCAATCGGTATATTTCTTCCGATATAAGCCATTAAGCGGTGTGCTTGATATTCAGCAGGCTGAACAGCGACAGCAAACGCTTTTACCCCTTCATACCAGCGAGCATCGACTACTTTTGCATGACCATGATTCGCTTCAAAGGCGTTAACGACCGAATGATAGATTGAATCCTTCTCTGATTGAATTTTTACATATTGATTGTAGGTCATCCGGAAAGGATCTTCCCATTTTTTAGGATCTTTTATAATGATCCCTTCTTTTTCAATCAATGGATATACTTTTTTCATATCAAAATCTTTCGGTTCCCACATTAAATCTCTCGTTAAATATTTATATTGATCTTTCGAACTTAATTTAACTGTCAAAGAACTCACCTCATTTTTTTATTCGACGCTATTCCAGCGAATGACTAGCTGTTCTTCATCCATTTCTTCCATAAAACCAAAATAAGATGCCATATAAATGTGGAGTTCATCCATAGCCCAATCTCTGCCAAGATATTCTTCCACATTACAGCGTTTTATGATTAGCTCGTTCGGAGCCTTTAGTTTAACAAATGTAGAAAAATTATCTACTTCCACGCCAGCATTATCATCCTTGGCAGCGGCAATAATCGCTTTGATTACATCGCCGCCGCTAGTATCTAAATCAATCCCAACATATCGAACTGTATCGATAGACATTTTCATTCCTCCTCTTTATATTGCGGATGTTGCACAAGTAAATGGGATTCCTGCTTTTTTGTAAAGCGGCATAATATCCTCTTCCTCTATCTGCATCAATGTCTCTTCTACATTGATGCCAAGATTATGTTTTTCAAATAATGGCGTAAGTGCCAACACAGCTTGATAAGCTTTTGGATACCATTTCTCTATCCATTCTTGAATGATTTCTAAATTGCTCTTTTCTTCCTCCGGAGTTTCACGCGGGTCAGTAATTGTCCTACCCCAACGATAATCGCCAGGCCAGTCTTCGTATCCTAATGACTTCAAATAATCCCAACGGCTTGCTGGTTTATCATTGGCAAAATGTTTAAATAAAGCAAAAGCCCAATCAGCCTGCCATTTCATTTGTTTATTAATTGTCAAATTCAAGATTGAAAGATGATAATCATTATGCTTGCCCGCTTCTTTCGTCAAATGTTTATACATTAAATTCCCCAATAAAAGATCTAAAGTAAGGTTTTCCGCTAAAATGACTTCCGCCCAATCATCTGTTACTAATAATTCTTCAGCATAGCTACGCAATGGCTGATAGGCAGGTTCATTTAATAGAATTTCTTTACTATTATCAAGGAAATTACCATGATGATCTTGCATATTCATCGCCCATAGTGTAATCCATTGGGCACGGCCCGTTTTATCATAAGCTTGGAATGTCGCGCATTGCTCAATCGGTGTCCCTAATGCATAGCGGATCACATGCTGCATTTGGACATTTTCTCCATATTCGATATGGCGCAATGGTGTATAAATCTCTCGTAAGGCATTGGCCCAGTGTGAAGGAAGATTTTCAATTATTCCGAGCTCTTTCGCATTATTGAAGCCATTCTCTACTTCAATTGCTAGATTCTTCCGATCACGGATGTACGTTGTATACCAATAGCGTTTCGGATCTCTAAATGCTTCCCAATCTGTAGAGCGAATTCTTGTGTAGCGCGGATCATAAAGTTCGTAGTCTCTTTCATCAAAAATATGACGATAATGAAAATGCATATACGTTTGCATTCGCAACGTAACTTCTTCATATTCATTTTTCGTATCCCATGTAAATGGTTTTTCACGAATCGGTTTGATTTGTGATGATTGATTTGTACTCATGCTTCCATGCCCTCCCAAACTTTTTGTTTCATGGCTTTACCTAATAACCACATTGTATTGTAAGCACTTCCAAGTTTATACAACAGCAACTGTTTCATTTATCTGAATATTTAGTATTATGATGTTTATTTCTTTTTGCGATATACCATGCCTTCAGCAGTTGCTAGTAATTGGGCACTTTCATTTCTTACTTCCATACGATAAAATCCTAATTTCGGATTTTTCGATACTTCTTCTGCAATTGCAATTAATTTGTCGCCAGTAAAGCCTGCCGCGATAAAATTCATATTGACATTAATTCCAACCGCTGTTTGTTCGTACGTATTGCTTGCGATGGCAAAGGCAACATCAGCTAGCGAAAAAATTACGCCACCATTAACAGTATTATGGATATTAAGCATGTCGCCCGTAATATTCATCGAAACCTTTGCATAGCCTTCCTTCACCTCATCAACTGTTATGCCTAGAAAATTGGCATAAGGATCTTTCGTCACTTTTTCAAGAATTTTTGCATCCATCTGTTTTCACTCCTTCTTAGTATTTAAAAAGGGGCTGTCAAAAACAGCCCCAATCACGGTTTATTTTTTAATAACCCATTTTCCATCTTTTACTTCTGCTAACACCATGCTATCAGCGGATAAACCATTATGATCTTTTTCAGAGAATGTAAATGTTCCTGTTGCCCCTACAAAACCTTGGACTTTTGTTTCTAAATAATTTCTGATTGCTTCTTTGTCATTTCCGACAGCTTTTAGTGCATCCACTGCTAACAATACATTGTCATAACCATAGGAACCGAAGTTTGTTGGCTCCCCTGAAAATTTTGCAGTGTAAGCATCATAGAAGTTTTTAATAACTTCATATTGCGGGTCATTTTCTTCTATTTGCGTCGGGAATAATAGTTTACCAGTTGGAATTACAACTCCCTCAGCACCGCCTTCAGCAAGCTCAATAAATGTATTATTGGCAATGCCGTGACTTCCAATATAAGGAATTTTAATACCAAGCTCTTTCATATTTTTTGCAACAATCGCAGGCCCTGGATTTGTACCCCAAACAATAAGAGCCTCGGCGCCGGAACTATTTATTTTCGTTAATTGGGCACTCATGTCTGTATCATTTGTATTGTATGATTCAGAAGCTGTGATCTCTAACCCAAAATCCCCTGCTAATGCTTTAAGTTGTTCTAGTCCAGCTGAACCATAGGCATTGGAATCAGATAAAGTAGCAATTTTCTTCATACCTTGCTCCTCAAGATACATATAAACACGTGTTACAGCATGTACATCAGAATGTGGTGTCTTAAATACCCATGTTGATTCCTCGGCAGGCTCAACAATTTGTACAGCAGCTGCTGCCGAAATCATTGGAATTTGATTTTCCATAGCCAAGCCTTTCATCGCTAAACTTGGCCCAGTTGTTGAAGTCCCAATGATAATATCAACCTTTTCGTCATGAATGAAACGATTCATTTCTTCAATTGCCTTTTCTTGCTTCGATTCATCATCTGCTAGAAGAATCTTGACTGGTACACCATTAATTCCGCCATTAGCATTAATTTCTTCTTCAAGTAATAAAGTCGCATTCCATTCAGGCTCGCCTAGCGGACTAGCAGGTCCAGTTTTTGAATAAATCGCACCGATTTTGTAGACTTCTGGTGCCTCTGTTGTTGCTTCACCTTTATTATCATTTGCAGGCTGAGTAGTGTTGCCTGTTTGTTGCTGACCTCCACATGCAGTAAGAATCATTCCTACTAAAAGAAAAATAACCCCAAAATTTAACCATTTTTTCATTGTTTACCCTCCATATTTTTCAAAAAATTTATTTCAGTCAATTAATTATTTGGATTATTTTAAAGGTACAGAAAATTCAAGTCGCATCTTTCTATTAATCTTCTATATTCCAAATAAAGAATTAACATAAAATCTAGTTTCTTCTTTACTACTAAAAACAGTTATCCTACGGCATGACCTAAAAAAGCTTCTTTTATTTTTTCATCATGTAATAACTCTTTTGCACGCCCTTCTTTTACAATTTCGCCATGCTGCATCACATAAGCACGGTCAGATATCTTTAGAGAGGCAAATACATTTTGCTCAATTAATAACACTGTCGTATCATAGTGGTCACGCAAATTTTTCGCTAACTCTAGCACCTCTTTTACAATTAGCGGTGCTAATCCTAATGATGGTTCATCTAAAAGTAATAATTCAGGCTTTGACATAATCGCTCTAGCAATTGCCAGCATTTGTTGCTGCCCACCTGATAATGTTCCGGCAAGCTGATTTTTTCTTTCCTCCAAAATCGGGAAAATTTCAAAGAGCTTTTGAATCTCTTCATTCACATTTTTCCTTTTTGTTTTATGATAATGATGAAAGGCACCAAGATGTAAATTATCAATTACGCTCATCGTTGAAAATACTTGGCGATGCTCAGGAACATGGATTAGATGGCGCCTAACAATTTTTTCAGCTGATAGCTTATGTATCGCCTCACCTTTGAAAAGAATTTCACCGGCTTCGGCATTATACAGCCCTGAGATTGTTTGCAATAACGTCGTTTTTCCAGCTCCATTTGCCCCCAATAAGGCAACGATTTCCCCCTTATTCACATGAAAGGACACATTATTAAGCGCTTTTATCGGACCATAACTAAAATGTAAGTTTTTCACTTCTAGCAATCTGTCATGATCAATCCTTTTAATCATCCTGTCACCTCAATTTTTTCCTCATCTTCTTCACCGAGATACGCTGCAATAACTTTTTCATTGTTTTGAATTTCCTTTGGGGTTCCTTCTGCAATCTTCATCCCTTGATCAAGAACGATAATCTTGTTACAAATACCCATCACTAAATCCATATCATGTTCTACTACAAAGATAGAAATGCCTTTGTCACGAATTTTCTTTATTAATTGACTCATTTCAAGTGTTTCCTGATGGTTCAAACCTGCGGCAATCTCATCTAATAATAATAGTTCAGGTTTAGTAGCTAACGCCCTTGCTAATTCTAGCAAACGAAGTTTTCCTAACGGTAAACTTCCTGCGCTCACATCATATATATCTTCAAGTCCAACAAATTTAATCTGCTCCATTGCTGCACTATAAATGGTTTTTTCCTCCTTTTTGGCAATAGGCAAGCGTAAGGCCGCAGCGAGCATCCCTGATTTTGTCCTTGAATGATGACCAACCATCACATTTTCCAACACTGTCATATTTTTGAACACTTGTATATTTTGGAATGTTCTTGAAATCCCTAATTCACATACTTTGTAAGATGGCAGCCTATCAATTCTTTTCCCTTTATATTTAATCTCACCTGAAGTTGGTGGAAATACCGTAGATAACATATTAAACATTGTACTTTTTCCAGCCCCGTTTGGACCAATTAAACCGACGATTAAGCCTTCTTCAAGCGTAAATGAAACATCACGATTTGCGACGACACCTCCGAAGCTTTTCGTTAAATTAGTAACCTCTAGCAAGCTTTTCATCCAATCCCACCTCTCCATTTAATACTTACATATTTTCAGAGACTTTAATTTTCTTTGATTTTGCAAGCCAAGATCGGAATACTTGCACAACTGTCGGAAATAAGCCTTTTGGGAGAAAAATAACAACAGCCATTAATATAAGCCCATAAAGTACATGCTCAAAATCACTTGTAATAAAAGGGATATATTCTCCAAGAATCTTAACAATGATGCCGATTAACGTAATTAAGAGAGAACCAACAACTGCCCCCCAGATGCTAATACTTCCTCCTAAAACAACCATCGCTAGAAAAATAATCGAGGTTTCCAGTGTGAAAGAAGTCGGAGAAATGCTATAGCTCATATGAGCCATAAGCCAGCCTGCTAATCCTGAGAACATCGCTCCTATTATGAACACTTGCATTTTATATTTGCCAGCATCAACACCCATGGCGCTCGCGGCAATCTCACTGCCATGAATGGAACGGAGCGCACGCCCGATTCTTGAGTGAATAATATTTAAAGAAATAATAATGACAATCATCGCAAAAGCCCATACGAAATAAAAATAAGGGACCCCTGACATGAAGGTATAGCCAAAAAGAGACACCTTTGGAATTCCGTACAGGCCAGATGCACCTTTTGTGACATCCTTCCATTCAACTAATAAAACATGGACAATAATCCCAAACGCAAGTGTAGCCATTGCTAAGTAATATCCGCTTAAGCGTGACATTGTAAAACCAATCAGGAAGGCAACAGCAGCTGGAAGTACGATAGCAAAAATCAACCCTACCCAAGGATTAAAGTGATAAGTTGTTGTCAATACAGCGGTTGTATAGGCACCTACTCCGTAAAAAGCTGCATGTCCTAAAGAAATTTGACCAGCAAAGCCCATTAACAGTCCTAAACTAACGGCAACGATTGTATAGATGCCAGCAAAGGTTGCTTTTGTAATATAAAAGGATTGAGTAATAAGCAACGGAAAAATGGCAACGAGCAACACGAATACGAGTAAGCCAAGCCAGCTTGTTTTTTGGAGACCTTTCAAACTACAGTCCTCCTTTTCCAACATTCTTTTCGCCTAAGATTCCATATGGGCGTATTAATAAAATGATTAAAATAACGGTAAATACAATGGCATCTTTCATTCCTGAACTAATATAGCCGGCACCTAAAGATTCCATTAACCCAAGAATTAGACCGCCGAGTACAGCACCTGGGGCGCTACCTAATCCTCCAAGTATACTTGCTGAAAAACCTTTAATCCCTAGCATCGACCCCATGTCATAGGCTGGAAATAGGATTGGTGCGATAGCAAGTCCAGCAATGGCGCCAAGTGCAGCGCTTAATATAAAGGAAAAGGATGACATTTTTGTTGGGCTTATACTCATTAATCTCGCAGCCAATGGGTTAGCGGAACAGGCGCGGAAAGCTTTGCCAATCATCGTTCTTTCCATTATAAAATATAATAACGTTACACAAATGAGCAGAATAACCATTACCCATATACTTTGCGGGGTAATCGCAGCACCGAAAATAGCAATTGGTTCATTATTCATAAACGGCTCGATTTTTACTGGATTTTTCCCCCAAACAATACTTCCCATTCCGCGGACAAAAATAGAGGCGCCAATTGTTAAAATAATTAAACTTAACGCATCCGCTTTTCGCGCCCTTCGAATGACAGTTAATTCTAATAAATAGCCTAGAATAACAACTATCACAATTGTTAAAAAAAATGCTATAAAATATGGCACTCCCATCGAAAGTAGGGTGAACATTGTCATGCCGCCCAACATTACAAATTCTCCCTGGGCTAAATTAATGACCTTTGTTACGCTATATACTGTTACAAAACCTAAGGCAACGATCGCGTAAATACTACCGATTGTTAAGCCAGTAATCAAAAATTGCAAAAGCTCCCCCAATCATATCCCTCCTACATATTATGTATGACGTTTTTGCCACGAGTAATTTACTAGTGATATATATTTAGAATAATATCGCTTCCACTACCAAATTGTCAATAATATTTTAAATATTTTAAATATTTCTTATATTATTTTGTTTAAAAAAATATTCCATCAACCAACGATTGTTTCTTACAAGTTTAGCTGATGGAATAAATCAATATATATGTTACCCGTTACTATTACGTATTGTTATTTTATCTCACATAATGTACTTGGAACTTTCATAGCTTGATTCGCTTCCTCTATCATCCTCTCTATAAATTCTTTTACAGTTGGGATATCATTGATTAATCCCGAAATTTGCCCACCATTAATGAAGCCTTCCTCCAGATTACCATCGACCGCACCGATTTTATGGTATTTTTCACTCGTGAGTTCACTAAATTTTTCAAGTGTATAATCTTCGTCCTGTTCGAAATCTAATAGTTTCTTCGCATACGGTGTTTTCAAAACTCTTCGCACTCGGTTTACAGAGCGCCCAACGATGACCGTATCTACATCTGTTGCCGCTACTATTCTATTCTTATATGCATCACTGAAAGGAGCTTCCTTTGTTGTAATGAAACGAGTACCAATTTGAACGCCGCTTGCACCTAGCATCAGCATTGCTGCCAAGCCACGGCCATCAGCAATACCTCCGGCAGCTACAACAGGTACTTTTACTTTATCAACAATTTGCGGAATTAATGTTAATGTTGTACTTTCATAGTTTGAATTAATCCCTGCTGCCTCATACCCCTCTGCAACAATGACATCCGTCCCAGCCCTTTCTGCCTTCTCAGCATGATGTACAGAACCAACCACTGTTACGACTTTAATCCCTCTATCATGTAATCTTCCTACATATGGTGATGGGTCTCCAGCCGATAAAGAAACAACCGGTACATGATGTTTGATTACTAATTGTATTAATTCTTCTACGTATGGCGAAACACCTATTGCAATATTCACGGCGAACGGTTTATCTGTTATATCTTTCGTTTGTAAAATTATTTGCTCAAGCTCTTCCGGTGTCATTGTACCAGCACCTATCGTCCCTAATCCCCCAGCTTCTGATACTGCCGATGTTAATCTAGCATTGCTAATATTGCCCATACCACCTTGGAATACTGGATATTTAATTCCTAAAACCGAACACAATATACTCATTTTTTACCACCCCGTTAAAAAAATGTTATAATAAACCTTGTATATAAATTACCATATCTAGGGGGAGTTGGAAATGCTTTATCCGTATAAAAATAAAATGCCGAAAATTGACGAAACTGTCTTTATCGCACCAGGTGCTAGAATAATAGGGGATGTAACAGTTGGAAAGGAATCTAGCATTTGGTTTAATGCTGTCTTAAGAGGGGATGAAGCCCCAATCCATATTGGGGAAAGATGCAGTATTCAAGATAATTCGACATGCCATTTATATGAGGGGCAGCCTCTTATCGTAGGTGATGATGTAACCGTAGGCCATAATGTCATCTTACATGGCTGTAAAATTAACAATGGAGCATTAATCGGGATGGGCTCCACTATTTTAGATGGTGCTGAAATCGGTGAATTTACTATTATCGGAGCGAATACATTAATTCCTCCCGGTAAAAAAATACCACCACGTTCACTTGTGGTAGGTTCTCCAGGAAAAGTAGTGCGCGAATTAAACGAGAGTGATTATGAGTTGCTAAAGCTTTCCGTAGAGACCTATGTCCAAAAGGGAAAGGAATATAAAGAGCAGTTGTCATTGTAATTGAAAAACAGCAAGTATTATAAATTGGTTTCCAATATAGGGTATCGTTAGGAATGCGATTTACAACAGTAAGGGAATACCGATATTAAAAAGCCCGTTTCAAAGGGCTAGGATTAGTCTGTTCTTTGAAACGAGCATGGTTGTGTTATGTTAATTTTCCTGCATATATCAATTTAATATGACTATAGACGAGGATTGTAACACCAATTAAAAATTGAACAGATAATTTATTCTTCAAATTTTGAAGTAAATCTTTCTCTTTTAACTTTTATAATTTCATCTTGAAATGCTTTTCGATATTCTTGATATTCTTTTAAAGAATTTATGTTTTGTTTTAACTGATTAGCGGAAGTATTTAAAAGTATGTTTGAATTTGGGCCAGATATTAAAATAGAACCGTCTTTTTGTGCATAGCCTAAGAAAATATAGAATTTATTAGCTTCTGGAAGTTCGTCATTCTCAAAGACAAATACTGCTTTATTGTCTTGGGTTACTCCACCATGTTTTAAGACGTCGATGGGACTATCTTTTTTCAATTTGCCCTTTATGTTATCAACTACCTCAATCGTATAACTGGTATATGGAGTGCCTACTTCTTTTGGTTTACCATTTTCATCTTCCATAGTTACTACGTCTTTGTAAATAGTTCCATTATTACTTACTACTTTACCTACAAAAACATAATCGGAAATTCCAACTGCTTCATTTTTATTATTAACATCATACACAAAACTTCCCCTTATCGGATATACAGGAAGTTTACTTATATCAACACTTGATTCAGCAACCCCACTATCATTGTTTTTAGATATAGAATTCACCCCAACTGCTCCTCCCACGACAAGCACAGCAGTAACAGCAATAAGAATATTTTTCTTGAATTTCATAAAATCTCCCCCCCTTTAATATCTTTTATATGACTCATCATAAGATTCTTTATCATTTGCGGATAAAGTTGTTATACTTGTTTGGCTAGGACCCATGATATCGCTTGATGTGCTATGAGCTAATCCAAGTGCGTGTCCAAGTTCGTGAGTAGCCGTGTTTGTTCTTTGAGTAGAAGTAGAATCCTTTAAATAAAACTTATTCATTTCGATTTTTCCGCTTGGGTAAGTAAGACCTGTATTACCGTTTGCGATATTTATATCGCTAACATAAACATCTTCTATGGTAGAAATGGTATCAGGTCTTATTACGCCGCTTTTATAACCATTCCATATAGAAGCACCAGTATTAATGTGGCTCATATAAATACTATCTCCAGCATAATCAAGATGTTTACCTGAATCGACTAAATGCCAGCTCGTAATATACGATTTAGCGAAAGCAGGTACGCTTAAAGCAAATGTTAATGATGCGACTGTTAATGCAGTTAACAATGTTTTTTTTATCATGATAATACCTCCCTTTTGATTAATAACCAAATATTAGATACTATTTACTATAAAGTCTATAAATCTTGGATAACAGGACGAAATACAGGGATAACAGGATAGTTTTTAAGGATGACAGGATTCATTGAAAATTCCACTTAATTGATAAAGCTGTATAAATTATTCCATCATTTTTGTAATTAAATTGTGAAACTACTGTTTTTTTTTGTAATATTGTGTAATATAATGGTAATAGACTAAAAGTAGGTGATTTAATAACGTTGATTACAAATTTTTCTTCTTTTTTAGGAAAATGGATTTGGGCAAGGAATTTAAATCCACAATATGGGGTGCAATCTATTTCATATGGTATTGAGATTCTTATAAGGGGATTGATAAAACTTATAGTAATTCTTGCTATAGGATTGTTATTAGATAATATTTTTTTGCCCTTACTAGCGGGAGTCTCTTTTGGGTTGCTGCGAGTATTTTCTGGCGGATACCATGCTAAAACTTTTACAAAATGTCTTCTAATCTCGTCCTTCATAATTTACTCATCAGTAATACTATCTATTGTCATGACAGAGAATCTATCCTCTTTAATGGGATATATAGTAATAGTAGCTGCTTCTTTATTAACATTTACCTTAATTGCTAGATTTGGGCCAAAAATTACGAAAAGAGTCTATATTATTGATAACCGTTCTATTTTTAAAAAAAGAGCCTTGTTAATTGTTATATTTGGAACTATCTTAAGCTTATGTTTTTTTAGTATATATCCTAACGTTTCATTAACAATCCAGTTTGCTATGGCTTTCCAATCCTTATCTTTAATAAATAATAATCAAAACCGAACACAGGAGGAGATAAAATGAAACTTTCACATTTTTTTACAAGTATAGCTACTTTATTAGTAACAATCGCGAAAACCGAAGCATCAGCTGCAAGCTTCTTTTTAGTATATGACACCAAAGTGCCGAAAGAGTTGCAAACTAAAGTTAGAAAAAATCATTAAAAAATGGAAAGATTCGTTCTAACCTTTATTGAAAACTTAGCATTCCTTAGTTTAACTCTCGTTTTATTTCGAATCAGTTTAAAATTAAACATTAAAAAATTAATTATATTTTCATTTATGTATGGTTTATTTACCACTATAACTTTTCAGCTTTCTATGAACATGGAAATACGTTTACTTATTAATTCTATTATTCATATAATTTTATTAATGCTAATTCTAAACATAACTTTTATTCCAGCATTCATTTTAAGCCTTCTTAGATTGACGTTTCAATTAGTTACAGAAGGTGTAATTTTTCTAATTATCTCACTTTTATTTCCCAAAATTCCAGATGACTTATTAGTAGTTGAAATTGCTGTCGGATCATACATTGTTGTCCTAATTTCCGCATGGATTATTTATCGTAAAAATATAATAATCTATTATTTTGATAGTAAAGCTAATTATTTATCAAATTATTATATTAAGCCGATCTTGACTGCCATATTATTTCAAGTTTTTTTTGTCATGCTTATTGTTATCGGCTGGCTTAATCATCCAAGTTCATATTTGCCACTAACTGCCGCATTAATAGTGTTGAGTACTTCTGCTCTAATATTATCCTTTTTAATCAAATACGGCGAAAAAATATACACCAATGATGTACTGCTGGCTGAGAATGTTCATATCAAAAATTTGGAAGACCTTTTAACCTCAATCAGAATACAGAGGCATGATTTCAATAATCATTTGCAGGTCATCAGCCAATTGACATTTAATCAATCATATAATGAATTGGAAAAATACCTTATAGAATTAGAAACACATAATTATAGTAATAATTTAGCTTTAAGCATACCAAATCCAGCGGTCGCTGCACTATTAAAGGCAAAGGAGGATATTGCACAAAGAAAAGGAATTAAACTTATTATTGATATTGCATCAACCACATCTTTTGCTATGGAAATGAAAATGTATGAATTAATCGAAATAATGGGTAATTTAATTAATAATGCAATTGAAGCGGAAGAACAAAATATAGCGGATGAAAAGAAAATATTCATTACAATTAATACGTTATACGAATCAATTTTCGTATTTTCAGTGCATAATAAAAGTTCTGTAATAAAAATGGAAAATCAAGATAAAATTTTCATTAAAGGTTACACCTCAAAGGATAACCATCAAGGCTTAGGTTTTCATAGTGTTATGACTACTTTAAGAAAGTACGCTGGACATTTAGAACTCAATAGTAATTCTACACATGGTACGGAAGTTATTGTCTTCATACCCCTTCATAAAAAGAGAGGTTTATTTAAGTGAGTTATTCAGTAGTAGTGATTGAAGATAATATGGTGTTTAGAAATGAATTAATTAAAAAGTTGGAAAAAAATGCCTTCGAAATAGTAGGAGCTGCTAGTGAAAAGAAAAAGGCACTAGAGATTGTTGGCAATACTTTTCCTGATTTAGTCTTCCTTGATATCGGGCTAGAAAATAGTTCAGGCCTAGAATTAGCAGCAGAGATTATAGAATTGTATCCAGCAATTGGTATAGTCTTTGTAACAGGTTTTAGTGAATATGCACATATAGCCTATGATATAGAAGCTATTGATTATCTTGTAAAACCAGTAAATGAAACACGTTTTGCCCAATGTATCAACAAAATTACAAGCTACCTCACAAATAAAGAGGACTTACAAAAGCAAATTGCTGTTAAATACAAGGGTGGAATAGAATTAATCGAACAAGAAAAGATTGTGTACTTAACAACAGAAAAAAAGAATACAAAATTTATTTATTTTAACTCTGATGCTAAATTATCTACTTTAAACACCAATGAACCGCTAAAGGATATTATTGAGAAGCTTTCTAACAGTATTTTTATTAGGACTCATAAAAGCTATGTAGTAAATTTAAATTTTATAAAACGAATAGAGCCTTCTGGGCAAACCTATTTAATCTATTTAAAAAAATGCGCCGATATTATTTATTTAAGTAAAAATTACTTATTACCTCTTTATCACAGGTTAAAAATATAGCATTATATTAAGAAAAAAACCTTTATATGGGCAATAAAAGTAGAAAAATTATGCAGCATTCCTTGTAAGGAATGCTTTCTGGCTGTCGAGAAAGTCTCGACAGCCTGTGGGGTCCTATAGACCTCTTTTTATTTTTGATTATTGACCATATACGGATGGCTTAGCACCTCATATTCGCTGTCTTTTTTGTGCATTTCATTATCCTTTTCAAACACACTTTCAAAGAATTGATTGGCAGGTTCCGCGAGTGTCTTATAGTAATCGCTAAATAACGATGCGGCATGACCGCCTAGCCATTTGCTTGGGAGTAATTCTTCCGGTAAACCTGGATCAATAAACAAAAATTTACGGTATTGATGAACTAATTTTGCTCTCTCAACAAAACAAGCAGCGTCTGTCATTTCACCGTTTAATATTTTATTTTTATCAACGACATATTTCTTGCTATAAACAGTAATGAACTCTTCATATTTGGCGTTAATATTATCAATATCCCAGCATGATTTAACAAGCGTTTCGTTGTCGGCAGGTCCTTTATACTCTGATACAAAAAAATGCACATAGGGCTCGATTTTATATTTTTTAATTAATATATTCACTTCATCCTCAAGATTATTTGGTGAAATCCAGCAGCTATTTAAAAGCATTCCAAAGCCGCTCCACACTAATTCCTGCCTTAACTCGTCACGTATATTCCGCTTTTCTTCAGGAATGGTATACGTCAATGTCCGCCAGGAACCATCCCATTTCTCAGGATTCAATTTAAAGATGCGTTTTGCCGCTTCCTCAATCCGCGCCACACCCATTTTCGTAAGTGAATAATAGCTTTTATTGCCTTTTTTCGTAGCAGTAACCCAGCCTTGTTTGCCCATGCGGGAAATTGCAGCCCTTACTGATTGATCATTATGGCCGAATTCTTCAAGCAAACGTATTAAACTACCAATCCAAATTTTATTGCCATAATGACTTATATAATCACCATACAGTGTAAAAATCATTGAGCGTGTATTTATATTTGTCACGTAAACTCATCCTTCTTAGTTTGCTAATTTTAATATTATTATAGTTTGAGGATGATATCAAATAGCTTTCAACATATTTTTACAAAAATAGTCATTTGTTGCAAGTGTTCTATCTATTGGCCTATAAAAATAGGAGGCCTTTTTTCACTAAAAGCATCCAATGCTTCGATTCTATCTTTTGTTGGAATCGTCATTTCATATGCTTTTGCTTCAATCGCTAGGCCCGTTTGCAAATCAACTTCCATGCCATAGTTAATAGCATATTTCGCCTGCTGTAAGGCAACAGGACCATTTGCCATCATTTGTTCTGCAAGTGAAATGCATTCTTCCATTAAAGCACTTTGTTCAACTACCTTTGTTACTATGCCAAGCATATTTGCTTCATCCGCCGTTACTTTTTTCGCTGTAAAAATAAGCTCCTTTGCTTTTGCTTCGCCAATCAATCTCGGAAGACGCTGCGTCCCCCCTGCACCTGGTATAATCGCCCATTTCAATTCGGTAAGGCCCATCGTCGCTTCTGTTACAGCAATTCTAAAATCGCATGCCAACATTAGCTCAAAGCCACCGCCAAACGCGTGTCCATTAATAGCAGCAATCGTTGGTTGCGGCAATAGCGCAACATCGTTAAAAACGGTGCGAATTTTATTAACATTGCGACGAACGTCTGATTCTGTCAATGTTCTTCGTTCTTTTAAATCGGCCCCGGCGCTAAAGGCCTTGTTTCCTGCTCCAGTAAAAATGACAACTCTAATATTTTTATTCGTCCGTATTTCATCAACAATTTCTCCAAGTAACGACAAAGTTTCATAGTTAAAACAATTTAATACATCTGGACGATTAATCGTTACAAATCCAATATGATTTTTTTCTTCAAAGATAATATTTGCCATAAAAGTAGCTCTCCTTTTTCGTCACTTTTCGCTTTACTCAATATTTTCAACAATAGTGGCAATTCCTTGACCAACACCAATACACATCGTTGCAAGCCCATATTTAACATGGCGCTTTTTCATTTCATATATAAGTGTCGTTAAAATTCTAGCGCCACTTGCCCCAAGTGGATGTCCGAAAGCAATCGCCCCACCATTGACATTGACAATTTCTTTATTTAATTCAAGCTGTTTTATACATTCCAGCGATTGCGAGGCAAATGCTTCATTTAATTCAACTAATCCTATATCTTGTACTGTTAAGTTCGCACGAGCAAGTGCTTTTCTTGTTGCATAAATCGGCCCCAAGCCCATAATGGCTGGCTCTAAGCCGGCTGTTGCTGATGTTTTATATTTGACAAGTGGTTTGACACCTAATTCATAAGCCTTTTTCGCTGACATTAATAGGAGAACAGAAGCGCCGTCATTAACACCTGAAGCATTTCCAGCTGTAACTGAGCCGTTTTCAAAAATTGGCTTCAGCTTCGCTAAGTTTTCTAACGTCGTTTCCGGTCTTGGATGTTCATCTTTATTGACTATTATCTCATTTCCTTTACGGTCATGGTAAACAACTGGCACAATTTCTTCCGCAAAACGATTTTCATCCATTGCCTTCTTAGCCTTCATCTGGCTTTCATAAGCAAATTGATCCTGTTGTTCACGTGAAATATTGAAGCGCTGCGCCACGTTTTCGGCAGTTTTCGGCATTGTATCTGAACCATACATTTCATGTAATTTCTCATTTGTAAAACGCCAGCCAATTGTAGTATCAAACATTTTCATATCACCGCGCGGGAATTCTGCATCGGGTTTCGCCATTACAAATGGCGCACGTGTCATACTCTCTGTTCCTCCAGCAATGAAAATATCTCCCTCACCAGCGATAATCGCCCGGGCAGCATAGTTCACCGCATCTAAACCAGAGCCGCAAAGGCGATTGATTGTTGTTCCGCCAACCTCAATTGGAAGGCCAGCGAGTAGCACTGACATTCTTGCCACGTTGCGGTTATCTTCACCGGCTTGGTTTGCATTTCCTAAAACAACTTCTTCAATTTGCTCAACTCGTACTTTTGGATTTCTTTCGATAATTTTTTTTATGACAATCGCTGCCAAATCATCAGGACGGACTGACTTTAAAGTACCTTTATAGCGACCGATTGGCGTTCTTACCGCATCGACAATGACAACTTCATTCATTTGTAAATAGCTCCTCTCTTACTTGTCAGAATAATCATAAACACCCTTGCCAACCTTTCGTCCTAATCGGCCAGCCTTCACATACTGCTCTAGCAGTGGGGCTGGGCGGTATTTTTCTCCTAATTTCTCATGCAAGTATTTTAAATTATTTAAACGGGCATCCAACCCTACAAGGTCTACAAGCTCAAATGGGCCCATCGGGAAATTTAAGCCAAGCTTAATCGCTTTATCAATTTCTTCGGGCGTGCCAATTCCTTCTTGAAGCATATAAAATGCTTCATTGCCAACTAGTGTGCTAATCCGGCTCGTAACAAAGCCCGGAAATTCATTGACAACCACTGTTTCTTTCCCCATTTTTTCGGAAACCTGCCGCGCTATTTCCGCTGTTTCATCAGCCGTTTCCAGTCCACGGATAATTTCTACTAAGGGCATTTTATGAACAGGATTAAAAAAATGCATTGCAATTACTTTTTCAGGCCTTTTCGTATAGGAAGCAATTTCAGTCGGGCTCATCGTTGATGTATTTGTAGCAAAATAACAACTGCTTGGTGCATGAGCATCAATCGTTTCAAATACGTTTTTCTTAATTTCTTTCATTTCAGGAACAGCTTCGATGACCATATCAGCTGTTCTTACGGCATCCGCCAAATTGACTTCATATGTTAAGTGCTTTTTAGCCTCTTCTGCCTGTTCAGAGTGAAGTTTTCCGCGTTCAATTGCTTTTGCAAAAATACTATTTATGTCTTTTTCAGCAGCAGCTAAAGCTGCATTTTTCACATCAACAAGCTTTACATGAAAGCCGCCAACAGCTGCTACATAGGCAATACCCCTTCCCATCGTGCCAGAACCTACAACTACTATATCGTTTACCACAGCTTTCCCCCCACTTTCTTCCTATTTAATATAGTTAAAAAAGGAACGAGCACGCTTAGTGAAAAAGGTGCCCGTTTTTATCATCAAAATCATGCTAATTTAATTACACACCTAATGGATTTAACGGCTTGGCACCATAGTATGAAAGAACACTTTTTGTTTCTGTATATAAATCCAATGTTTCAATACAAAGTTCACGCCCAAAGCCTGATTGCTTATAGCCGCCAAAAGGTGTTCCAGGAAATGCCGAGAATGGACAATTCACCATTACAATCCCAGCACGGATTTGATTAGCAACACGAGTTGCCTTGCCTTGGTCCTTCGTCCAAACAGCAGATCCTAATCCGAATTCTGTGTCGTTTGCAAGTTTAATCGCTTCTTTTTCATCGCTAAACTTCATAACAACGACAACTGGGCCAAAGATTTCTTCACTGACAACCTTCATATCATGATTAACGTCCGTAATAATCGTCGGTGCATACCAGTGACCATTTTCAAAACCTTCTACTTTCACTTCATGACCGCCAGTAACAATTGTCGCTCCATCTTCAATCGCTGATTTTACATAACCATCAACCACCTCAAGCTGCCCCCTACTAATAATCGAGCCAACTTGTGTTTCTTGACTTAACGGGTCGCCTAAACGTAATTGTTTTGTTTTCTCAACAAATTTTTCCATGAACTCATCATAAATATTTTCATGAACATACAAACGTGAACGCGCCTCACAAGATTGGCCTGTGTTATAGAAAATACCAAAGATAGAGCCATATACAGCTGCATCAAGATCTGCATCCTCAAATACAATATTTGGTGATTTTCCACCTAATTCAAGTGTAAGTCGTTTTAATGTTTGCGAAGCCTTTTCCATAATATCTTTTCCAACAGGTGTCGAGCCGGTAAAGGCAACTTTATCAACACCAGGGTGTTCAACAATAGCATCGCCAACACTAGCACCTGGTCCAGTGACAATGTTTACTACCCCTTCAGGGACCCCTGCTTCATGACAAATTTCGGTTAAAACAATTGCCGTTAATGGTGTTAAACTAGCAGGCTTTAACACGATTGAACAACCAGCTGCAAGTGCTGGCGCAATCTTCCAAGCAGCCATCATCATTGGATAGTTCCAAGGAATGATTTGCCCACATACGCCTACTGGCTCTTTTTGTGTGTAGTTAAAAAAGCCATATGGTAGATTATTTACTTCGCCACGGTGAGCAACAATGGCACTTGCATAAAATTCAAAATCTTCAATAGATTGCATGACCTGACCTTGGGCAGCTGATAATGATTTACCGCTGTTTACTACTTCTAGTTCTACTAGCTCATTGAAACGAGACCTCATAATCGAAGCGATTTTATTTAAAACTCTCGATTTTTTGTTAACTGGGAACTTTCGCCACGGTCCATTGTCAAATGCATTTCTTGCTGCTTCAACTGCTTTATTTACATCTTCCTTAGATGCTTTTGCAACTTGAGCAAGCACTTCACCTGTAGCAGGATTATATGTAGTAAATGTTTCATTTGAAATGGCATCGACACGCTCGCCATTAATAACCATTTTATAATAGTCTCGTTTTACAGCTAACTTTTCCATTTTTTCTACTTTTACAGTCGACATAAACTAACACCCCTATTTTTATTTTTTAGTATCCTTTAAACTCAGGCTTTCGTTTTTCTAGGAAAGAGGCTACGCCTTCCCCGTGATCTCTTGTTAAACCAGCAGTTCTCTGCCCATATGCTTCTTTTTCAAGCATTTCTTCTAAATTGCAATTCCAGCTTTCATTAATATAACGCTTGATTAAGCCAATTGCTTTCGTTGGCATCTGCGCTAGCCTTTCAGCAAAAGCTGTTATTTCTTCCTGCCATTCGTCAACAGGTACAACCTTTGTTACTAAACCAACTGCTTTTGCTTCCTCCGCAGAAATTTTTTCACCTAAAATCGCTAATTCAAATGCTTTTGCTTGACCAACAAGCCTTGGCAAATAATATAAATTTCCTGAATCCGGAATTAAGCCAATATGAATAAAAGCTTCTACAAAACTAGCCTTTTCAGAGGCAAGGCGAAAATCACAAGCTAATGCAAGGCTTACACCTGCTCCCGCCGCAACACCATTAATAGCAGCAATGACCGGCTTTTCAATTGTTGCCAGCTGTTTAACCATTGGATTATAGCGATTGCGCAAAATTTCGCCATGATTCGTTTCATCCCCAATGCTGCCAAGGTCTTCACCTGAACAAAAGGCACGGCCTTCACCAGTAATGACTAAACAGCGAATCTCAGAGTTTTTTGCAACATCTTTCAAGGCTTGACCAATTTCATTATTCATTTGCTCTGTAAAGGCGTTCAGCTTGTCTGGTCGATTTAAGGTCACGTAAGCGACACCATTTTTCACATCAAATGTAATCGTTTCAAACATATCGGTCCCCCTATTTCCCTTGAAAATTCGGCTTTCTCTTTTCGAGAAACGCCTTCATTCCTTCTTTTTGATCTAGCGAAGAAAATAATAAGTAAAAGTTCTTGCGCTCAAATTGCATGCCCTCATACAATGAATAATCAACTGCTTTTAATACAGACTCTTTTATAAGTCTTAATGAAAGAGGAGGCTGCTCAGCAATTTTCTTAGCAAAACGAACCGTTTCTTCAAGTAACACTTCCGCTGCGATTAAGCGGTTAACGACACCGTATTGTAAAGCTTCCTTTGCTGTCATTGGCTCACCAAGCCAAAGCCATTCCAACGCTTTTGTCTTCCCCATTAATTTCGTTAGCCTTTGTGTGCCACCTGCTCCTGGCATCACCCCAAGCTTTATTTCCGGGAAGCCAAATTGAGCATTTTCAGCAGCAAACAACACATCACAACATAGCGCTAATTCAAAGCCACCACCTAAAGCAAAGCCATGGACCGCTCCGATGATTGGCTTCTTAATAAGGGCGATTCGGTCCCAATCTTGAAACTGATTCAATAATTCAAAACGAATTGGATTGTCCTCAGCCATTTCATCGATATCAGCACCTGCAGCAAAAGCACGTCCTTCCCCAGCGATAACAATCACTTTTATTTCCTCATTTTCATCAAAGGCTTCTAAGGCTTCAGTAATTTCTCTAACCATTCCTCGATTAAGTGCATTTAACACTTTCGGGCGATTTAGCATAATGTAGCCGATAGAATCACTGTTTAATACTTTAATAAACTGGTTGTTATTCATTTACTTCCTCACCAATCATTAACGTCACAATCTCTTTTGCAAACGACATTAAATCTTTTCCAGATGCTTTTGCTTCTTCTGTTTTCATCGCAGCTTTAAATGAATCCATGCTTTCATAATACATTTCACACATTAAGTAATACTTGCTTTCACCGCCCATTGGACTGCCAATAAATTTCGTTACGTCCATTTTTAACAGACCAGGGATTTTTTTTGTAATCGGAGCATGGACTGAAAAATAATGCTCATCAAATTTCTCCTTATCTTCTGGGTGTTTATACAATGCAACAAATTTAATCATTTCCTTACCTCCTGGTTTTTATAAAGTTGAAATTGGTTTCATTGCTTCAAATGGATTTTTACATTCTTTGCAATATAAAAGACTTCGACAAGCTGAAGGGCCAAAGATATTTTCTAATGTGTTATAGGGTGAGCCACAATATGGGCAATCAACTTGCCAAGACCCATCACTTTCAAGTTGAAGCGGAGGAGGGGCGATGCCGAACTCTTTCAACGCTTCTCTTCCCTTTTCTGAAATCGATGCAGAAGTCCATGGAGGGGTATTGATGTAGTTAACCTCAACCTTTTCCACTTCATCAATTTCACTTACTGCTTTTATGACATTGTCTTTAATAATTCCTAACGCTGGGCAACCTAAAAACGTTGGAAGAAGGTCTACAGTTACTTTGTTTTCGAGGGTAGTAATATTTCCTAGCATCCCTAAATCAACGATATTGATCGTATCAATCTCTGGATCATGAACAGTTTCGATTTGCTTTCTTACCTTTTCTTCTAAAGAATTTACGATGATCATGCTTCAATCCACCTTTCTATTGTTATTTTTTCAAAAAAATACATGCTGCGGTTTACATGTAGTAAACTTATAAACTTGTTATATAGTAGAGCCGCAGCATATATTTGCTCTTATCATACTTACCAAGGTACAGCTGGATTTAAGTTATACACTCCCGAAAGCGTATCAATCGCTTCTTTTAAGTCTGGTGTGTGCATTCCCGCTCTACCATCACCGCGCTCCATGCCTGGCTCTCCTGGGTATTCTAAATTTAAATTTTCAAAAGCATCCTTAATAACTGCAACAAATCGCTCTTTTAGCACCTCTTCACTTTCAATTAAACCTGCCTTCACCATCGCTTCGCGATTAGGCCCTAGTGAAAGAAGCCCACCAACATCTTTCCAAGCCTTTTCAATAGCGGCTTTCATTCTTTCTCTAGCCTCTCCTTCAGCACCAATTAATTGGTTAAACCATGTTCTCCAATGCATTAAATGATAAATCGTTTCTGATTGTACCCTTACTGCTACTTGTGCTAATGGTTCGTAGGAGCTATTTTTTAAAGATTCAATTTTATGCTTTTTCATAACCTCGTAGAAATAGTTACGAACGACTGTGAATGCCCAATCATATTTTGGCTCTTCATATAGCCAGTGACCTGGCCCATTTACATCTTCTAAAAGAACTGCATTTTTACGAACAGCTTCGGAACGGCCATGCGCTAAATCATCAGCTTTTCCTTCACCAATTTCCTCAAGTAATTGGTAGTAAATAGCTGCATGCCCCATTGTATTTTGTGTGATTGAAGAGTAAGCGACATCTTCTTCAATATGCGGAACTAAACCTAGCCATTCCGATCCTCTAAAGGAAATAAGAAAATCGTCATCAGCCAGTTGATACAATAAATCTACTAAAGCTTTTTTATACTCTACATTTTTTGGATCATTTACTTCATTTGCTGATGTCATTCTCATTATTTGACACGCCCCTTACTCCATGACAGGATTTCTTCCTCATCCAACATGCCTTGCTCAGCTTCTCGCCAAATTCTTGCTAAATAGCCATACCCTTTCGTTGTCCGATAATCTTTATTATCGATACGTTTAAGCCCCTCACGTTCCTCAGGATTTAATGAGCGAATATCCGAACGCTTCACTACCCAAATATCACATACTTCTTCACGTCTCATAAAATTTTCTTGTGCCATCACTAAAGCGATTTCATGATTTGGCGCTAATAGTGTAAATTGCTCTTGAACTTGAGATGTTGGTGTTTTTCGACTAAACACTTGAAATTCCTCATAAAATTGCGCACTTTGTCCCATACGTTATATTCCCTCCTCACTATTTCAATCAAACAATCTTACAAACTAATAACCAACTTCACTATTTAAACCTAATGCTTCACGAACCCAAGCATTATTTTCATAAGAGAGCTTTCTTATCCGTAGTCGTTTTTGTGACATTGGCCCTTCATTACTAATAATCTTCTTGAAATAATTCCAATCAGGCTGTTTATATACCCAGTTTCTTGTTTCTGGATCCAAATGAATCGTTTCATCTGGAATTGTTAAGCCAATACCTTGAATTCTTGGCACATATTTAGTAAGATAAAATTGTCTTAAATCTTCATTTGTATTTTTTCTAATTTTATATTTGATTGTTATATCTTGCTTCGAAGTGCCTGTTGTTTCAGCAGTTGGCGGTCCAAAGAACATCATCAGTGCTGGCCACCAACGATTTAAGGCATCTTGAAGCATTTCTTTTTGTTCTTTTGTTCCTTTTGCTAAGGCAACTGAGATTGCTTCGCCATGCTGGGCGTGGAACACTTCTTCCGCGGCAATTCTTTTTAATGCTCTTGCATACGGTGCATACGAACAATCCAACATATTTGTTTGAGTAATAATCGCCGCACCATCTACTAACCAGCCAATTAAACCAGCGTCCGCCCATGATTCCGTTTTCCAGTGGAACACGTTATGAAACTTTAAATCTCCTTTAAACAAATCTTGAATTAAATCTTCGCGAGTTTTCCCAAGCGGTTTAATTAAGTCTTCTGCAACCCTTAATAATAGTTGACCATGGCCCATTTCATCTTGAACTTTCGCCATGATGCCAAGCTTACGATAGAGTGACGGAGCTTTTGGAGTCCATTCCTTTTCTGGAAACGCCCCCATAATTTCGCTAATACCGTGCATTGAGATTAACTTAATCAAGACGTTCCGATATTCTTCGGGCATCCAGTCATCTGCTTCAATCTTTTCACCAGCTTCGATTCTTGCCATAAATTCTTTGTACTTCGTCTCGTCCGATGAATTTACTACTTGAAGTGCCATTCAAATTCCACCTTCCTTTGGTAATTTAGTAAAAAAACGCACATAAGTATATGACGTTTTATTAACGTTATTATATTATCACGTCATACAGTTTGCAAGTAATAATTTAATGAATATTCAGATTTTTTGTAATGTTAAAACTCAAACACCTATGCTCATTGATCGTTTGTCTATTACTCTTACGGCTTTTCCTTCAAATCTTTGAATCGTTTTCGGAGCGTGGATTTTAACATCCATTGAAACTAAACAGCTGTTTTTCATAATATGTTCTACTTTCTTTTTAAGAAACTGTATCGTCTCATGTTTCAAATTTTCTTCTACTTGTTTATACACTGCATCTGTTACTTCTACATTTAACTCAATGGCATCCATAATACCTTTTTTGACTAAATGGACTTGATAAAATGGCGCTAATTCATTTACTGTAAGCAAGTAATGTTCGATTTCAGATGGAAAAACATTGACACCTCTTATAATAATCATGTCATCGATTCGGCCTTTCACCCGTGACATGCGAATTGTCGTTCTTCCACATTTACACTTTTCTCTAGTTATGGAAGCAATATCTCCAGTGCGATAACGAATAACTGGAAAGGCTTCTTTCGTTAAGCTCGTAAAAACTAGCTCTCCATCTTCACCATCGGCAACTGGCTCAAGTGTTTTCGGGTCAATGACCTCCACATAAAAATGGTCCTCAGCAATATGCAGTCCCTCCTGAGCGTGATGGCATTCAATCGAAACGCCCGGCCCCATCACCTCACTTAAACCGTAAATATCACATGCCTTAATAGCAAATTTTTCTTCAATCGTTCTCCTCATTTCCTCCGACCAAGGCTCTGCACCAAAAATCCCATATTTTAAACTTGTTTTCCGTGGATCTTTCCCTAATTCCTCCATATATTCAGCAATGTTTAAAACATAGGAAGGTGTGCCGCAAATAACGGTTGGTTCGAAATCCTCAATTAATGTAATTTGTCTTTCTGTATTACCTCCAGAAATGGGTACAGTTGACATTCCTAAATACTCGCTGCCATAATGAAGACCTAAACCACCTGTAAATAAACCATATCCATAAGCATTATGTAGCACTTCTCCAGGCTTACCACCTGCAATGACTATTGCCCTTGCAACGATTTCACTCCAGTTTTTAATATCATTTCTTGTATAAGCAACAACTGTTGGTTTACCACTTGTACCTGATGAACCATGAATGCGGACAATTTCTTTTCTGTCAACAGCAAAAAGACCAAATGGATAATGATCCCGCAAATCTTGCTTTTTCGTGAATGGAAGCCTCAGAATATCCTCTAAACCTTTAATATTTTCTGGCTTTATATTACTTTCATTAAATTTTTGTTGGTAAAATGGTACATTATTGTATACTCTTTGCACCGTTTCCGTTAGCCTTTCCAATTGGATTTCCTCAAGTCTTTGTCTACTTTCCGTCTCTACATCGTGTAATATCATCACATTTCCCCCTTTTTTGATGCTAAATATCAATAAATCGACATAACATTACAAAAAGCGCTTTCATCCTTAATATCAATATTACGCCATACATTGTTGTATGACGTAATATTTACGTAACGTTATAAAATTGTAATGTTTGTATAAAATTTACAACTATAGTAGTGATTTGTCAATATTTTTTTCAGATTTTTTAGATTTTTCGCTATTTTTAGTTTAAAATATAGGTAAACTCTTTTTCATGTTAATCTAAAGGATGCCTTTATTATTATACCACTCATGCACTAGTATTTCACTGAATTTTTTGATTCTTCAAACAATTTTATTATAATGCTTTTGATAGTATCATTAATTCAAAAGAAAGAGAGGAATCATGTGAAGATTAAAAATCAATTTTTAGGCCTTTTTTTAGTACTGATTGCTTTTAGCTATGTATGTATTTATTTTTTTCCAATCCCACTGCTTGAAACAGCTGTAAGTATCTTTATTGTAATTTTTATTATTTTAGCTTTACCAGCTCTTGTAGGAAGTTTGAAAATTATTACATATACCTTGTTAGTTTTAGCAATCACCATGTTAGTAGCGGTAAAAGCACCAATTGGGGAATGGATTGACGGTGTTAGAGTCAATTTAACATTAGTCTCCATTTTTACATTTGTCCCGTTATTAGGAATTCCAGTACGATTAGGCGGTTATTTGGAATCTTTGAAACTACTATTTGAACGATTAAATCCTAAACCAACATACGTTTTTCTAATAACACAGACGCTAACGCATCTCTTAGCAGTAGTTTTAAATATTGGCTCTATTTCAATCGTTCATTATTTGTCAAAAGCAGCACCGATTCAATCAGCTCGTTTATTAGTTAGTGCCGTTAATAGAGGTTTTATTAGCGTGATTTTCTGGTCACCATATTTTGCAGCAATGGCTGTTGTTTTAAGTATGCTGCCAATTACGTGGGGGGCAATCCTTCCCTACTCGCTTGGAATCGTTCTTATTAGTTTTGTTGTAAGCATTCTTATTGACTGGTCGTTTATAACAAAAGCGAATATTACCTTTGCTCATGAAGTTTCGGCGGCAAAAGAAGAAGAAATTCCTGCAGAGTCGGGCGGTAAGTCTGATAAGCAAAAGTTAAGCGAATTAATTTTTCTGCTCTTATTTATGATGTTGACTATTCTTGGCATTGAGTTTTTTTCAAGCCTTACTATGGTCGTTATTATTTGTTTAGTTGCTTTTTTATTTCCACTTTTATGGAGCTTGCTTTATAAAAAACAAAGGGAGTATGGAGCGGAACTAAAGGATCATATATATATAACATTGCCGCGAATGAAAAAAGAAGTTGTTCTCTTTTTTGTTTCTGGATTTTTCAGCGCTGCATTCGTTGCGACAAATATTAGCGCCACCATTATAAATAGTTTGAATGAGTTTTTTGGCGGATTTACGATTGGCATTGCCTATTGTATAGTTTTAGTCATCATTACAACATCAATAGTCGGTATGCATCCGATTGTCCCGGTTACCATTTTTGCAGCAAGCTTTAATCCTAGCCTTTTAGGGTTTAGTCCAGAATATTTTGCTATATTGCTCCTTGTTTCTTGGGGGATTTCTAATTCATTTTCTCCAGCAACCGCCTCAAATAATCTAATCGCAAATTTATGGGGGGTAGACATCACGAAAGTTACTTGGCGTTGGAATATGAAATATGGGATGATATTGGCAATTCTGTTGCCCATCTATTTGGAGATTGTGAATATTTGAATAAAAATCGAAAGCTAGTTTCAAAGCGTTAGACACGAATAATGTTTATTCGTGTCTGCTTGAAACCTATTAACACGGATGATCCAAATTACTAGAGAAAGCAGTAAAAATCAGCTTGCGAAATATGATTGGTTTAATCTAAAATAACACATCTGCTTCGACGATTTGTAAAGTTAAATTTTCGTATTCTGATAAATCAACTTCATACGGTTTGATTTTTTGATTGGCTTCGTCTTTAATAATTCGTAAAATCGGTCGTCCCACTGCATGAAAATTATATTTCGAAACAAGTCCAGTCCTGCCGTCATTTAATTTTACGGTCAACCCCTGCGGATAAATAGCGATACAATTTTTAAACAATTCAACTTGTTTACAATCGAATTGCGTTCCGCATCCCGTATAAAGAAGCTCAAGACCTTTATGCGGAAGCATTGGAGTCCGATAAGTTCTTGCACTTGTTACTGCATCGAATACATCAACAACACTGATAATTTTCGCGTACTTGTGAATATCAGCATCCATTAATCCTCGTGGATAACCAAGTCCATCCAATCTCTCATGATGCTGGAGAGCACAATGAGCAACAGGCAATGGAATCTCGTGAATTTTTCTAAGCGTTTCAAACCCTAATTTACTGTGGTTCATGACCTCGTTGTATTCTTCCTTTGTTAATTTTCCTGGTTTATTTAGTATTTCTAGGGGAATAAATATTTTCCCTATATCATGGAGTATTGCCCCAAGTCCAATCTCTTCAATATTTTTTAATGGCAAACCGTTCTCAATCGCTAATTGACATGCATAAATCGACACGTTGACACTGTGAGTATACACATAATTTTCATAAATTTTTGCTGTTGCTAATAGATTGATCGCCGTTCTGTTTTCAGTTAAACAATTTAAAATATCTTTAAAGATTTTTTGAAAACTGCGAATAGCTCTGTCCGATTTTATCATACCTTGGAGGCGGGAATGATTAGATTTAAGGCTCGCAATTGATTGGAACCCTTCCGTTATCGTATTGATTGCCTCAAGCCGTAATTCTATAGGGACTGATTCAACTATTTCAATCCCTTCTGATTGTTCGTCCTCTATATAAATGGTAGTAACTCCACTTTTTATTAGCTTATGTATTAGTTTGTCTGTTAGTTGGACACCTTCTGATAAAAGAATTTGACCTTTATCATTATAAATAGATTTACCTAATTTAGTTCCGGACTGACAGCTAGCAACATTCATTAGCCGCATAAGGTCTCCCCTTTCTTTTTCTATGCTTGTAAACGATTCTAAAGTCCTATTTCTAGTATACTGTGATTCTACTTAAATCGACAAGCCGCGATAAAAAAAAGAAGCAATCTCACAATAGCTGTCAGCCTATACTGGATGTTAACGAAAACCTACGGCACATTGCTGCTCACCCAATCATGTACGAATAAAAGATAAGTTCCCATGTCATTTAAATAGATGCACTTTACGAACAACTTTTTAACTACGCTTGCTGTTCTTAATCGTACTCTGAAATAAACATTGACAATATTAATATAATTTTATATAATAAAATTCGCTACGGTCTGTTAGCTCAGTGGGAGAGTACTTGCTTGACAGGCAAGGTGTCACTGGTTCGAATCCAGTACAGACCATTATTGTAAAAGGAGCCTGTATTCCTTGTGTATCAAGGAATACAGGCTTTTTTCATTTCCTGCAGCTGTTATCTTCATATTCACCTGCACATACTTTAAGAAATTCCTCCTTCATTATTAGTTTCAAACGTCCTGCGTATAGTATAAATTTTAAAAATTGATTTATATCAATTAATATTGATAATCATTATTATAAAATATAGGTACAAGGAAATAAGAATTTCTAATGATTGAGGTGAAGTTGTAATGATTAATGACAGGGTTAAGCTAGAGAAACGAATTGAAAGGTTGAAAAAGGAATTAAATTTAACAGTTAAGGCCACTGAATTGGATAGTCAAGAGACTTTAAGTTATAGTCAGCAACTGAACCAACTCATTATAACTAATCAAAAATTAACAAGAGATTGTTATTTAAATATGAACGGAGGGAAAACTTCATGAATCATGTGACAATGTATATTTATGGAGCCTCCTGTTTGGATTGTATTCGCATAATTGAAAAAGAGATGATAGACTTGGGTGGTATTTTTACCTTTAAAGGTATGATGCCGAAAGGAAAGATCTTCATTAAGTATAATCCAAGTATAATTAACGTTTCTAGAATAGTAGATAAAATTGAAAAAATAGGTTTTTCCGTCATGAAGATTATTCAAAAGGAAGAAAGAATGATAATGTTTGACTAGTGATTGTCTCCAATACTTCTAAACTTCGATATAGCGTTTGAAGGTCCATGTCCATTTTGATTGTTAACCTTAATTTTCAAAAATTTAAGACCACTATCCAAAAAGAAAAGTGGTCTTTTTTCATGCGTATTCGCCCAATTGGCTTTTTATTTCGAGAGCAACGAAATTTAACATTTTTTAAGAAAATACAATTTTGATGATTAATGGTAGTGGATTCTTGCCATTGTTATGTTAACTATTTTTGCGGAAAAAGAGGCTGTGTCACTCAAAAACACGCGATTGTTTTTTATTTTTAAACCATCCCCATTGTTCTTTGAATTCTACGAATATCTTTTTTATTATTCCAACTATCTTCCTTTAAAAGTTCATTGCTAACTTCAAGATTCTTTATTTGTTCTTTTAGCTCGCCGAACTCCTTAGCATTTTGCAGCCTTAATTCACTTACTTCTGCTTTAAGTGATTCCTGACCATGTCTTAGCGCATTTAATATTTGACTATGGTCGGCTAGTATCAGACTATGTTCTGCTAATATGTTACTATGATTTTCTAATATCTGAGTATGATTTTCTAATATCTGAGTATGATTTTCTAATATCTGGCTATGACTTTCTAATATCTGACTATGTTTTTCCAACGTCTGACCTTGAACGGTTAGTTTTTCGTCCATTTTCTGAAGAAGTTCTAGTATTTGTTTTTCCATTAAAATCTCTCCTTTCGCAATTATTATTTAATGCATTTATTTTATCATATCAGTTACATTCTGTCAGTTTCAGAAATGTGTCTATTATTATGCAAAAAGCTACTACTACTACTACTACTACTACTACTACTTCTACATTAGCAGTTTGTGACTTGCACTCCTTGCTAGGCATACGTAAAAAACGACAAGTGACTGAAACAATTTCGATTAGTGTTTTGCTAGGTCATATTGGGCATATTAAATAATCAAGTAAATTTAATAAGGGGGAGAAGTTTTGCCTGATTTTTGCGCTTCATTATGGCCTGAAGAATCAACACCAGAAAATCTAAAAGATTGTAGCGAATGTGGTCTTGACAAGCATGGTTCAAGAATGATTTGGGGTGAAGGCAATCCAGAAGCACCAATCATGATTCTATTAGACAATCCGGGTGCCCGTGAAGATCGTGAAAACAAACCCTTTATCTGCGGAACAAGACAAACGTTACAACAAGCAACCCATCAGGTTGGATTAAAAGTCGATGACATATACGTAACCTATGTTTTAAAAAGAAAGCCCACACAAGCATATAACAAAGAACAAGCTAGGCAAATCTGTATGAATCACCTTAAACAACAACTACAGTCAAAAAAACCGCGCTTCATTGTCTGCCTTGGAAATATTGCGGTCCAATCTTTCTTTCAGAATCCAGAGATTGATGTTAAATCATTACGAGGCAAAATTCATGATATCAATGGGTACCGAACAACTGTAGCGTATCACCCTCTAGCCTTAAGACGACGTCCTAACCTTTGGCCGTTTTTTTTGGAGGATTGGAAACTAGTAGCAGAGCATTATTTTAAACAATGACCATTCAGTTAATTCAAATTACTGAACCACTTATGACTAAAGTCACGAGTGTTCTTGGCTATTTTATAAAACGGCCCATCTATTTTTTTGTTCTATCACTTGTCATTTGCAATATCTTAATAATGAAATGAGGTGTTGCAAAGTGAAAAAAATTTTGATTATGCCTTTTTTAACTACGAAAAAATTAAATCCAGAAAACCAAGAATCCCCCATTCACTTTCTTTACAAATGGCTGACCCCGACTAAATATTTTTACCGTAGAAACCACTTCTCGTATCCTGTTTTAACCGAAAAAAATTTTTGGTTACAAGTTGCCGGGCAAGTGTTTCAGCCTCGTGTTTTTCGTTATGATGAATTATTATCAATGCCTAGAAAATCACTAGTTATTCCACTTGAATGTGCGGGTAATAAAAGGGCAAATTTTATTCCAAAAGTGTATGGTGAACAATGGGAAGATGGGGCGATAAGCCAAGGGAAATGGACTGGGGTTCCATTGAAATACATCCTACAAATAGTGGGAATATCTAGTCATGCTAAAGAAGTTGTTTTTGAAGGCGCTGATTTTGGCAAGAAACTAGGTATCGATGGAAGCATTCCTTTTGAAAGAAGTCTTCCAATCGAGAAAGCGCTGCACACCGATACAATCATCGCTTTTCAATATAACGATAAGCCTTTAACGTTAAAGCACGGTTTTCCGCTCAGATTAATTGTGCCTAATTGGTATGGGATGGCTTCCGTTAAATGGCTTCATAAAATAACAATCATTCAGCACGCATTTACAGGCCCTTTCCAAACTGATGATTATGTTTATTATCCACATAAAGATAGTGACAAAGATTCATTACCCGTCACAATTCTGAACGTTAACTCCACCATCCAGCAACCAATAAATCAATCGATATTAACCACAGGGACTCATACCATTCAAGGAATTGCTTGGACAGGGTGGGGAATCATTACGGAAGTACAAATAAGCTTTGACAAAGGTGAAACTTGGCACAATGCGGCTCTAAATTGCTTGCCGCATGAGGATTATTCCTGGATTTATTGGTCATATCAATGGCAGATTGAAAAAAAGGGGGAATATTCCATTTATTCAAGAGCGAAGGATTCAGAAGGGCGCATTCAACCGCTATTTTCCTTTTGGAATAGAAAAGGATACGGATATAATGCAGTATCAAAAGTGAATGTGAAAATTGAAGAAGAACCGTCCCCGCATTGCCATTAATTCATGATACAGGTATTTTATCCAAATTTTTGTTAAGAATAGTAACAGACTTTTTTAACAGGAGTGTAAAGTAGATGATTAAATTACAGACAAATCTTGAAGGAAAAAGAGCCCATTTTGGAGCCGTGCGGGATATTTTACAATCTAACGGTTGTAGTTTTTGTAGTAATTTTGATTATGACCAAGGCAAGTTCGATTCATTGTTATGGCGAGAAGGCGGAGAATCTATTTATTTGAGAATTCCCATTAATGTTTTGAGCGGATTTCTAGATCATTCTAATGCATTGATTGAATTTGGAACACCATTTGTTATTAAGCATGTCGTCAATATTGGATTAGATTATGATGAAAACTCTTTTATTACCGGTACGACAGGGCTTAATCAATTTCAAGAACCTTTAGATAAAGACGATTATATCTATGATAAAAGTAGATGGACACAAGCTGGAGAAGATAAAATTGAACATGTGCTGCATTCAATCAGCAGATTATTAAGTTCCTAAATGGAAGGCCCTTCAACTCATTAAAATAAAAAATTGGCATGAAAACTCTTTCCTATGCAAAAAAAAAGCAATAACCACAATGAGCAGTTAATGCTTTTTTAATGAATCTCAAATACCTTTGTTAGTCGTGTCAACTCAAATATTTCTTTGACAGGGCCTTGAATACCTTCAATTACAACTTTTCCACCATTATTAAATGCTCTTTTGTGGATTCCGATAATGACGCCAAGTCCAGCACTATCAATATAGGTTAATTCTTTTAAATCTAGCAGGAAATTATTATAACCTTTATCTGTATAGGTAAGCAGTTGATCCCTTAGTGACGAAGCATCATCAATATAAAGCTCATTTTTCAATTTTACTGTAATGTGGTCTGGCTGGACAAAAAATTCTTGTTTCATAATTCCATCCCCCATTTCTTATTTTATATCTTAAATTATTACAATTTTCCTCGCTTTTTTCTATAAGGGACTTCCCTATAAATAGTGAAAAAACACCCCTATCATTGATATTTAGCAAGCTTTTATTTGTTATACGCGAAGTACAACAAACTGTCCTTGCCCGAACACATTTTTTATATAATCAATTTTTGCCTGATTGAAGTAAACTTGGTCTCTTTCATTGATAACAAACTGAATCCCATGTTGTTCAAGCAACAAATCCTTTTCTGAAACTGACTCCACCGGAGCCAGACGTAGTTTAGGGCCACCTCAGCAAAGTTCCATTGTTAACCGAACGAATGGCCTTTCTCCTGCTTGAATGATGTCTTGAAATTCCTTCATAATGTGGTTTATTGCTGCTTCCGTTATTTTCACCGTAAAAAATTCCTCCATGCTCCAAATTTTATATACCTATACAGGTATTGTGATGAATATAAAAAAGAAAGTCAATGAGTGACTTTAGAGTTCATCATTCCCAATCTCCAGCTCTCTTTTCAAAAAAAGGGCCAGCACCTCGCCACCCAATCAGTTTGTGTTAGCAATATATAAGCCTAGAAAGATGAATGATAAAGTAATAACAACTGCATAAATGGAAGTTAGCCTAATTATATTCGACTTATCTTTTTTTCTATAAGTTTTATCATCTTCTTTGGCAACTGATAAGGTTAATAATGTGCCAATTACTATTGCTACAACTCCCAAAATATAAAGCATACTACTACCCCTTTCTGTCGCTAAATAACGATGTTTCATTCTTCCAGACTATAATATTCGCAGTTTAGTTTACTTTTATTATAAGTATTACCTTAGTCCTTTACAAATTTTATCTAAGCTGTACACTAATTGCGCGGTTTTCATTTTCCTGAAAAGGTGAATTTCTAGGATTTTTCATAGTTTTTTCATTCTTCAAAGATATGATATTTTATTAAGAGGGAAAACTTTAATAAAATGGAAGGGTTTTTATAGCATGAAAACAACTTTGGTAGATATGAGAAAGAATTTATTAGTCGATGTATTTGACAATATAAATTATGCAATGACAGTAACGGATTCACAAAATAAAATACTATTTATCAATTCGGCGTTTACTCAATTAACTGGTTATCAGGAAGATGAAGTAATCGGGAAAAATCCTAAAATACTTAGCTCAGGTATGCATGGAAACGATTTTTACACGGAAATGTGGCAAAACCTGAAGAAAAATGGATTATGGAGAGGTGAAATTTGGAATAAACGAAAGAATGGCGAGTTTTTCCTAGAAGAAATTACGATTAATGTAATAAAAGATGCTACTGGCAGAGTAAAAAATTATGTGTCCTTTTTCATTGATATTACTGAAAAGAAGAAACTGGAGGAAATGCTACAGTTTCAAGCGCTTCATGACGCTTTAACAAAGCTACCTAATCGGACATTTTTTTATAAGCAATTGAAAGAAACGATTCAAAGTGCTACTGATTCAGACAAAATATGTGCCGTTGTTTTTCTTGATTTAGACCGTTTCAAAGATATCAATGATACATTAGGGCATACTATCGGTGATGATTTGCTAAAAGCAGCAGCAAAAAGATTAACAGAAATTCTCGGATCTAAAGGAATCGTTACTCGCTATGGTGGCGATGAATTTGCAATCATCCTACATGACCTGCAGCATAAATCGGATAGTATCGATTTAGTTAATCAGGTTATTGAAAACTTCTCAAAACCATTTTTCATCAATGAACATGAATTATTTGTAACAGCCAGCATCGGAATTAGCTTTTACCCAGATGATGGCGATAACTTGGAAAGCCTTGTTAAATATGCTGATTTGGCGATGTATAATGCTAAACAAGAGGGAAAGAATACATTTAAATTTTACCAAAAAGATTTTATGAAAAAATCGCTTGAAAGGCTTATGCTTACAAATGATTTGCGGAAGGCAATCAAAAACAATGAATTTTCATTGTATTATCAGCCACAATTTTCATGTAAAACTGGGGAGCTAAATGGATTGGAGGCCTTGATTAGATGGAATCATCCAAAAAAAGGGCTCATTCCTCCTAATTCTTTTATTCCGTTAGCGGAAGAAACAGGAATGATTATTCAAATTGATCAATGGGTTTTATCCCAAGCTTGCCAACAAATTAAAAAATGGCAAGAGAAAGGCTATAAACAAACAAAGGTTTCCGTAAACCTTTCGATGCAACTGTTTCAGCATAAAGATTTGTTTGCGATGATTAAAGCAATCTTAGCAGAAACTAAGATTGATCCTTCCCTATTGGAAATTGAACTAACGGAAAGAGTACTGATGGATGATCCAGACGCAGCGTTAGCGAATATTAAAAAGCTAAAATCAATTGGAATTCAAATTTCAATGGATGATTTTGGGGTACATTATTCTTCTTTAAGTTATTTAAAACTATTATCTTTGAATCGCCTAAAAATCGACAAATCCTTTATCGATGATCTATCAACGGATAAAGATGATCAGTCTATTGTCAAAGCGATGATTCAACTGGCACATAATTTAGATTTAGCCGTTGTCGCTGAAGGCGTTGAAACGAAGGACCAATATAAATTTTTAAAGTCACACCGTTGTGACGAAGTTCAAGGCTTTTATTTTGACCAACCTTTGCCTGTTTCAAAGATACTGAAATATATTTCATAGGCGACAAACCAACGCTCAAGCCAAAGCTTTGAGCGTTGGTTTTGTATCATTATTTTATTAATCTAGTAATCATCGCTACCGCTTCTGCACGTGTTGCATTGCCTTTTGGGTTGAAGGTTCCGTCTGGGAAGCCTTTGATTATACCTTTAGAAACAAAAGCTTGAATTTCTTTCTCTACCCAATGTCCTTTAGTATCAGTGAAAGATGCTGATGACGGCTGAGTAGCTTCTTTTTGCTCTTGTGTTGGTGATTCGGCTTTTTTAGTTACTATAACGGCAAATTTTGTAAAGTGATTGACTTCACCACTAACTTTACCAGATTCTTCATCTATAATTACATTATCTAGTTCGCCCCATTCCTTCGTTGCTTCATTAAACCACACTATACTGATCGTATAGTTTTGTTTATCATATTTTAATTTGTCATAAAGTAGGGTCATCGTGATAGCTTTATCAAAATTGCCTGCCTGTTCCTTCGTAATTTCATAAACATTACTAATCAGTTGACTGTTTTCTTGTATTGGTAGAAGGAATCTTGTTCTGCCCCTAAGCCACTCGTAAAGTTGGAGAATATAGGAAGTGATTATAATATTTGACTTTATTGTAAATTGTCTGAATAATAAAAGTGAAATACTTATAAAGTTTAGTAGTAATACTTATTAGGTATAATTTTATGAAAAAGAGGAAAGTATATGGAACTAAGGCATATCCGATATTTTTTAGTTCTTGCAGAGGAACTAAATTTTACTCGGGCAGCGGAAAGGTTACACATCGCCCAACCGCCGCTTAGCAGGCAAATTCAAGAATTAGAAGATGAAATTGGGTCTCGATTGTTCTATAGAACAAAGCGGCGTGTTGAGTTGACAAATGCAGGAAAAGTTTTTCTGAAAAGAGCCTATCAAATTCTTGATCAAGTTGAACAAGCGTGTATCAGTACGCGCTTATCCTCTACCGGGCAAGAAGGGGAATTTCGGATTGGATTTAGTGGAATAGTCCATGATATTATTCCAACCCTTCAAAAATACCGTGAGCGATACCCTCAAGTTGGAATCATATTGCAACAAATGAGTTCGACTGCACAAATTGAAGCTTTAAATGAAAAGAGAATTGATATCGGTTTAGTAACTACTCCATTCAAAAGTAATATCATTGAAGCACAACCATTTAAAAAGGTGCGTTTTATGGTCGCTTTACCAGAAAGGCACCCCCTTGCTTCGAAAGAAACCATTTATATCCATGATTTGGTGAACGAAACCTTTATTATAACACCTAAGTCAGTAGGACCATTGTATTATGAAATGTTTATGAGCGTATTCCAAAACGCCAATTTCATGCCGAAGATCACGATTCAAGCCCATGATCTTCATACGGTTATAGCGTTGGTCTCAGGTGGTATGGGAGTATCATTGGCACCTTTACTTGATATTCCAGTAAGTGGGATAATAAAACGAAATGTAGAAGATATTAATCTTGCCATCCCCACATCACTTGTATGGCGAAAAGATATTCGCTCTGAACTCCTAGATACATTTCTTACATTCTTGTCCGAATTTCATGATCATAAAATTGATGTAACTCATAGTTAGCTCTATCAACAATCAATAACACAAAAACCAACTCCCTCTATACATAGTAAACGAAGGAGTTGGTTCTTTTTTTACCTTAGTAATCTAGTAATCACTGCTTAATATTTATCTGATTTTACCTTAATCGATAGTCAGGATTGTTTCGCAAGTATGGGTATGGATGATTTTTATTATTAGTTATATCCCATACAGTTGTGAAATCCCAATTATTAAATGTTGCTTTTTGCGTCATATCCGCAAGAGAAACTCCTGTAACGCCAGTTATTGGCTGTTGTATAGCGTTCTTACTATTGAAATAATTACTGGATATTGTTCCACCATTATTTTGATCAATAAAACCATCCGTTAATCCCTCAGCAGTAACCACTCCACTGGCATAGTTGTTCGTTATTGTTCCATCATTAGCTCCAACAAACCCAACAACAAACATTTTTCCTGTCACATTACCGGTTGTATAGTTGTTCGTTATTGTTCCATTATTAGTTACAACAAAGCCTGCGACGAAATTTGTACCTGTAATATTACCCGTGGCATAATTATTCATCACGGTTCCCTGATTAAATAGAACAAATCCTACGACACTATCTGTACCTGAAACCATTGCTGTTGTATAGTTTCCCAATAGTTTGCCTGATTGTCCATTGAATCCGGCGAAACCTGCTATGCTATTTTCTCCCTTCACTGTTCCCATCGCACGACTATTTGAGATTGTACCCATATTAACTCCTGCGAAACCGCCAACATTTATACTAGCCGTAACGGTTCCATTAACAGTAACATGTGCTACCTCCCCTTCATTTTGTCCTACGAAACCGCCAACCAGCTCTTCACCAGCCACAGTTCCAGTAAGGTCAATATTATATATCGAGCCGCCTCCAAGATTTTCACCAACGAAGCCACCAACGACCCTGTTACCTGTAACATTGACATTATCCAAAATTACATTGGAGATTTTACCCTTATTCATTTTAAATAGACCAATCGGCCAGGAATCATTGGGTCTGTTTATCATTAGATTTGAAATTTTATACCCTTTTCCGTTCAATGACCCCTCAAATACCTGAATTGGTTCCCAACCAAGACCACTGTTATATGGAGATTGATTCATATCCACGTTTGCAGCCAGCATAAAATACTTGTCAGAATGGTTTCTAATATTGTTAAGATGGTCGGCATTTGTGATGATATAGGGCTCCGTAACTGTACCTTTTCCATCGGCAAATCCATTATCCCTTGCTTCTGTTGATTGCTCACGTTCACGAACTGTGATGGTTATCGTTTTAGTATCATATACATTTCCTTTTGTTATCGTTGCTGTTAAGGTTACAGGTTGATTGCCTAATGTGTAATAAGGTCTTGTCACATTCCCGTTCATTGGTTGGACATAGGATTTGTCTGATTCCCATGTAATCGTTGTTCCATGCTCTCCTGTTGTAGGGAGGGAAAGATTACTTGTAACAAGAGTGATTGAATCACCGGATGTAAAGATAATTTCTAATTTAGACTTGGCATCTGCCACATCACGGTCATCTTGTGTTTCTGCGAGTTTTATCACTGTAATCTTAAATTCCTTCATATCACGAATGCTTCCTTTTGTAATCGTAGCTGTTAAGGTTACATCTTGATTACCTAATGTAAAGCTTGGTCTTGTGACGGTACCGTTTGCTGCAATGATTCTTGGTTTATCAGATGCCCATGAAATCGTCGTTCCATTCACTCCTGAATCATCTAGGATTAAATCGCTTGTTACAAATGAAATTGTGTCACCTGATGTGAAGCCGATTTGCAGCGCTGCTTTAGCAGTTGCAACATCGATTGTATCCTGTGCTGTTGTGTCAGTTGGCCCACTTCCACTTGAGTCACCTGAACCGCCCCCGATATTAGCGGCCGTACTGCTCGTTTGAAGTTGGCCGTTAATCATGACACTATTTCCATTTGCTAGTGTGACTTTTTGTGGATTTCCTTCAATTGTCACTCCATTGACGTTAATAGTCACATGTTTAATTGCGATTCCACCTAACACCTTAGAGATAGCTTGAATGAGAAGTTCACCAATTTCAGCGCTATTTTTTGCATCAATGACTGTATTCGGAGCGGTTGCCCTGATTGTAATCGATTGTATCACGCCACCTTCGATGACTACTATCGTTGTTGTTTCTATTTCCAGATTATTAATCGTTGTCTTGCCACGAACAACAATTCGAACAGCGTCACCTTGTTGCTTGTTAACAGCGATTGTTTCAATGGTCGAATCAATTAAATAGACGCTATTTTTCCCACCACCATTGACAAACAGTTCCCCTTTGACCGTTACATTTTTTAGAGAAACTTCACCTTCGCCAACCGCTTTATCAATTATAAGATTTCCCTCAACTACAAGGTTTTGCAGATTCACACCAGCAGCATTGATTATAACATCACCCTGTACTGTTTCTTTTTCTGATGCGGTTGCCCCGCCATATGTGCCCGCTTTGTCATAGGTTGTTGCTTGCTTAGTTAGGTCCTTTGCTTTAGTTTCGTCAAATGTTTTCATTACATTATGAAGGATCGTCATCGCTTCTGCTCGTGTCATTGGCTTTGCTGGTTGAAATGTCCCATCCGGCATTCCTTTCATATAGCCTGCTTGAATGACTGCCCCAATCACACCTTTGCTCCAACTTGGTATGGCTTGTCTATCAGCAAGTTTGTTTGTTCCATCCGGATTTTCCGTTAAATTTTGCAAACGGGCAACGATTGTGGCTGCTTCTTGACGTGTGACCGCATTCGTCGGATGCATGGTTCCATCTTCGAAACCTGAAATATAGCCTGCTTTCGCAGCCTTCGCTATCTCTTGATAAAACCAAGCATTAGCAGGAACATCACGATAGCTGATTGGTGCTTTTTCCTGATAGTTATAGACGTGATTTACAAGGGCGATGAATTCCGCTCGTGAAATCGTTTGGTTCGGTTTCATTGTGCCATCAGGAAAGCCTTTGGCATAGCCTTTTTGGACAAAATCTTGCATCACCTCTTCAGCCCAATGGCCTTTGATGTCTGATGCGATGAATAGAGTTTTTTCCCCTGTTGTCTGTTGCTCTGACTTTGATAGATTGGTTGTTTCACCTGTAGCTTCGACCATACCAATAGATGGTAAAACCATGCTTAAAGCTAGGAAAAATGATAGACATGTTCGCTTCCATCGTTGAAGCTTTGCTTGTTTCATTCCCTCTGTATTTACGTTTTTCATAGTATAATAGGATACCTCCTGTTAAAATTTCATTATTTTAATTATTCGTTGCGGCTTCAACATCTTTAAACGCCCAATGTGTAGAAGGTACATCTTGCCATGTTGGTGTCGTTGCTTCTAAAGGCGCACGTTTTAATGCTCGATTGAAGATAGCTACCGCTTCTGCACGTGTTAACGGCTTATTTGGTTGGAATTCGCCATTTGCCATCCCCTTCATCAAACCAGCTTGACCCACTAATGCAATATCTTTGGATGTCCAGTGTTCCAGGCTATCCTTGAAGCCTGATTGCATATCACCACTCAGGCCTAACCAACGACTGAGAATAGCCGCAACCTCTCCACGTATAATAGATTGATTAGGTCTGAATGTACCATTACTAAACCCTTTCATAAGTCCGCTTGTACTTGCATCTTGAATCACTTCGTATGCCCAATGATCGGAAGCAACATCGGGGTACGTTGTAGAGGTGCCGATTGTTTTCCTACTTGCTTCCACACGAGATAAGATGGCTGCCATTTCGGCACGGCTGATGCTTGCTTCTGGTTTAAAGGTTCCATCTGGAAATCCTATGATATAAGGTCTTGGTCTCGCTCCAGATGCAGGAGTTTCTTGTTTTTTCATTTCGTCTCTAAAATGGTCGATGTTCAAGATTGTAAATGTACTAAACTTTGTTACGCGAAACTTTAATCCAATTTGTCCCTCTTTATACTCAACTATCTCCGGTATTATTAACTCACTTTCCCCATCATCATGTTCAATAAAGATTGCCAGGTTTTCCAAAAACGCTTGTCTTTCTGCTAGATTGGTCGGTAATGTCACATCCCGTAAAGGTAATACTACATCAACCGGACGATTTTGAAGATTCGTCTCAATGATGATTGGCCGACCAATCACTTGGACTGTTCCGTCCACCGCTATGTCTTGAACTACCTTTACCATTATTGCACGGTTTTTCACTTCATTTTTCCCTGATTCCCCTTTAATCGGAGAAATCTTAAAATTGATATCTTTATTTAATCCCACTAATGTTTCAGCTGGAAGATTGATTTGAACATTTTCGGTATAAAATTCAAGGCCTATCCCTCCTGATGCGAAATCCTTTACTGCATCGACAGTTAGGTTAACAGAGATTTGGGATACCTCGTCTTTCGCATCCGGTATCATAATACGAGCGATGGTTTGCCTTGCTTCTTTTGCATTTTTCACTATTTCCTTTGCTTGCTCCGCTTCGAGGTCTACTTCATCTTGTTTCGTTCCATTAGGTTTTGTTGTTCGGTTTGAAGTGATGGTTGAACTATTTTGTCCCTTTCCAAGACCAGCTGTTTCGATACCAACTGATATTTTCTCTATGTTTGTTATAGGGGTTGAGCCACCACCCCCACCTCTACTATTTCCACCTGAAGATACATCTGAGCTTTCACTTGGTTGTTTGATTATTTTGATAGTAAAAACTTTTGTATCTGAGATGCCGTTTCTACTGATTGTTGCGACTAAGGTAATTGTCTGATCCCCTTGGGTATTGGTTGGACGGGTGACTTGACCACTCGAGCTGAGATGATTCGGATTGCTTGATGCCCAACTAATCGTTGTTCCGTTAGAGCCACTTGTCGGGAGCACCAAGTTTTGCGTAACATTATCGGCATGATCTGTACCACCATATCCTATTGTGAGAGTAATTGTATCCGCTGTAACAGCCTCCATGTCATTCAAATACTCTTCTTTCAGAACTTTTAACGTAAAGTCTTTCGTATCGAAAATACCATTTTTACTAATTGTTGCAGTTAAGGTAATCGTCCTATCACCTTGGCTTTTGGACGGACGGGTGACTTGTCCACTGGAACTGACATAGTTCGGATCACTAGATACCCAACTAATCGTTGTTCCATTAGAGCCACTTGTCGGGAGTATTACATCTTGCGTAACACTATTAGGATTGTCTGTACCACCGTACCCGATTTTTAAAGTTGCTTTATCCGACGATGCCGCTTCCTCATCTGTCGCCTCCTGTTTCAGTAGCATCAACGTAAATTCCTTTGTAGCTTTGATACCACTTCTGCTAATTGTTGCAGTTAAAGTAACCTCATGATCCCCTTCACTGTATGTTGGTTGCGTGACGGTTCCATCATTCTTCACATACATTGTATTATTGGAGACCCAACTGATTGTTGATCCATTGGCTCCACTTATTGGAAACGTCATATTTTGGGTAACCCCATCGGCATTGTCTGTCCCACCATATCCTATCAAAAGAGAACTCGTATCTACCGTAACAGCTTCGGTATTATTCATGGCTAACTTCGTTGGTACATTACTTTGACCCATATAGTTATCCCCCCAAGCCACGACCGTTCCATCACTTTTTAATGCTAGGGAATGTAAGCGGCCTGCTGAGATAGCCACTACATTATCAAGACCAGCAGGTATTTTGGATTGACCGTAGTAGTTATCCCCCCAGGCGACGACCGTTCCATCACTTTTTAAAGCAAGAGAATGGTCACCGCCCGCTGAGATGGCTACTACCTTATCTAGACCATTGGGCACAGTAGTTTGACCTTTACCACCATTTCCCCATGCCACAACCGTTCCATCCTTCTTTAATGCTAGAGAATGGAATAAACCTGCTGAGATAGCGGTTGTATTTTTTTCTAAGCTAGAGGGGACAAAGGTTTGAGGTCCCCATTTCACGACCGTTCCGTCACTCTTTAATGCTAGGGAATGGTCACCACCCGCTGAGATAGCGACAACATTATTTAGACTACTCGGTACAGTCGTTTGGCCGTACTGATTATTCCCCCAGGCAGCGACCGTTCCATCTTCCTTTAAGGCTAAGGAATTGTTGAAGCCTGCTGAGATAGCCTCTACTTTACCTAGATCATTAGGCACAATAGTATTACCATAGGATTTATCCCCCCAAGCGACAACCGTCCCATCACTTTTTAAAGCTAGGGAATGGTTATTACCTGCTGAAATAGCTTTCACATCATCTAGGCCATTGGGTATAGTGGTTTGACCATTCTGGTTATTCCCCCATGCCACGACCATTCCATCCTCCTTTAAAGCTAGTGAAAGGTTACCGCCCGCTGAAATAGCTTTTACATAGGGTGCTTCATCTGCTTGTACTGTTTTTTGCTCAACAGCAGGAAGCACGCCAATTAAAAAAATGATTAAACTAAAAATAATTTTATTGAATCTTTTCAATCCTTTTTTCATTTGGACTAATCTCCTCTCTGAAAATACAGAAAATCAAATGCAATCTCAAAAATTGTGAAAACTATTAAGTTGCACGAACTTTTGTTGAAAAAACTTTATAAACGATTTACAACAATTGACTCTATTGTAAGTAATCTGAATAATAAAACAGAAATACTTATTAAGTTTAATAGTAATACTTATTAGGTATTACTTAATAGGGAGGAAAAGAGGTTATATGGAATTAATGTATATTGATATTGTATAGTTCTAGTAGAGGAACTGAATTTTAGTATATCTGCCGTAATAAAAAACCAACTCCCACTTTACATAGTAAACAAAGGAGTTGGTTCTTTTTTATTTATTATTATTTTGGTAATCTAGTAATCATCGCTACCGCTTCTGCACGTGTTGCATTGCCTTTTGGATTAAATGTTCCGTTAGGTAAGCCGCCCACTATTTGAGCGTGGTTTTTCATTAAGCGAACTCGAAACAATTGCTGATTTCAATTTACTTTTTATTCGTGATTCGCTTCTTAAATTATTGATTCCCTTGTTTCACCCATTCCGCAACTGTTACAGTTCGCTTAGCTTGATGCTTGACAGCTGCTTGAACATCTTCTATCATGTTGCCGTTCTGGTCAACTGTCACACTTGTTCCATATGGATTACCTCCTGCACCGAAAGTTACTGGGTCTGTATAACCAGGTGCAGCAACAATGGCTCCCCAATGGTACATTGTCGTATAGAGCGATAAAATCGTTGCTTCTTGGCCGCCATGTGCATTTTGTGCTGAGGTCATGGCACTTACAACTTTATTCACAAGCTTGCCATTAAACCAGAGGCCACCAGTTGTATCTAAAAATTGTTTCAATTGTGATGGCATATTACCAAATCGGGTTGGCACACTGAAAATAATCGCATCTGCCCATTCTAGGTCATTCAATGTAACCTCTGGAACATCTTTCGTAGCCTCAACATGGGCTTTCCAAACAGGGTTTCCTTCAATCGCAGATTGTGGGGCAAGTTCAGGCACTTTTAATACCTTTACCTCCGCACCAATTTCCTTTGCACCTTCCTCTGCCCATTTTGCTAACTGATAATTAGTTCCACCTATACTATAGTAAATCACTGCTAATTTTACGTTTGTCATCGTTTCATTCTCCTTTTCTGAACCTAATTTTTTTGATAAATTCGACTTTAATATGCCACTAATTATTTATTTCAATAACTGTTTCTATTCATTTGCTTTTTTCATTTCAATCATTAGAATGTGTGATGTTTCCACTGCTTTAATTACAATATTTTCTTCAACAATCTCCATTCCATCCCTATCTACTAGCTCAATTCCATTAATAGTGGATGTTCCTTCAATTTGAACTAAATAGGCCTGCCTGCCTTCTTTCACTGGGAAGCTAATTTCTTTTCCTTCCTCCAATTCCAAAGAATAAATATTAGCATCTTGATGAATTTTGATTGGGGCATCTCCATCTATCTCTGAAACCATATGAAGCCAATCATTTTTTCGCTCTTCCCACTTAAATCTAAAATCACCATAGTTAGGATTATGACCATTTTGATTAGGAAAAATCCAAATTTGCAGCAACCTGAGCATATCTTCTCCTAAATTATGCTCGCTATGATACACCCCTGTACCTGCACTCATGTATTGAACGTGTCCGCGTGTAATTGTATTTTCATTTCCCATGCTATCACGATGTGTTAATTCCCCATTGATAACATAAGAGATGATTTCCATATTGCTATGAGGATGTGTTCCAAAGCCTGTTTGCGACTGAATCAAATCATCATTAATTACTCGTAAAACCCCAAACTGGATATTGTCTGGATTATAATATTCAGCGAATGAAAAGTGAAACTTACTTTTTAACCAGCCAAGATTGCTTGAACCCATGTTATTGCTGTCGATTTTTTTTAACATAATTATTCTCTCCAATCTAATAAAAATCAAATAAACATTTTGTTATTAATTAGTACATTATGAATTCGAGATATTAAGCTAAAAAAATTAGAAATCTTGGGTGTGATAACCTAATTTTTTTAACAGCTGTATTAGAATCTGTTTTTCATCAGCATCTAATCCACTGCATATTTCATTTATTGCCGCTTTATGTTTAGGAAAAACCTCATCCATGAATTCAATCCCAGATGGTGTGATGACAGCATAAGTAATGCGACGATCTTTTGGGCAAGGTTTTCTCTCTAGTAAGTTTTTCTTTTCTAGCTTATCGACGACATACGTTATACTGCTACTGGCAATCAATACCTTTTCCCCAATTTTTTGAATAGGCTGATCTCCCTTGCTATAAATCAACTCAAGCACAGCGAACTCTGTTGGATTCAGCCCCAAACACTTAATGTCCTCTTCAACCCGCTTTTTTATTGATTGGAAGGCTCTGGACAGGACAATAAACACCTTTAACGACAGCGCCTCTTCCCTTTGGTTTTCGTCATGAATCTCCATAAATACCATTCCTTTTTATCTCGAATTCGAGATAATTATATATTAATTTCTATTCTATTGTCAAATAAAATAAAAACGGTTAGCCCAAAGGGCTACTTCTTCATAAAACGGCAAAAATAATAAAAAATAATGATACATAATGCTATGGCGGTGATCCCGATTTGATATTGCGTTTTCCAGCTCAAAAAACTCTGAACTGAATACGCTTCTATTAGCAATGCAGGAATTTTACCAACAGTGCTGGCAATGGCAAACTGCGTCGTCTTCATTCTACTAATGGAAGCCGCAAGGGTGACAAGCCCAGACGGAACAAACGGGAAAATTCGTAGGGTAAGCACTAAAATAATAGCCTCCAGCCCTTGGGCATTTTTTAATTTTTCTATAAATCTATTGGACGGTTGCTTATTTAACTTGTTCTCAAGCGCTCGAACTCCCTTTCTATATAAAATAAAGCTGATGATTGCACCAATGGCCTCACCGGCAATCGATAGGAATAGTCCAAATTGAAATCCGAAATAAAATATATTTGCTGCTGTAATAAATGTACTAGGAATAAAACCAGCTACGGAAATAGTTATATTAATGATAATACTTACAATTGCTGCGATTAATGTATGATCTGGTAAAAGCTTTATTAAAAAATCCATTACAACCTCCATAATAATTTGCTGATTGATTCCCAAAATCAGTGTCTACTCAAAAAGCCAAATTCCCCACCAGCAATATCGAAGAATTTGGCTTTTATACTTATTATCTTTTAAAGAATAATTCGACAATTTACTACTATTTTCCTTCGTTTTTTTAATCAAGTGGTAAATAAATTGTAATCGTAAAACCCTGCCCTTTTTTCGATTCAACATATATTTCGCCGTTAAGTTCCTTTACGCGCGACCTCATCGTTGTTAAACCTAGGCCCGACTGAATTTCATCGACCCCTTCCCCATTATCCTTTAATTTAAAAATAATATTGTCATCGGATTCATAGAGGGTGAAATCAAAGTGGCTACTACTTCCATGTCTAATTCCATTTGTTAGCCCTTCTTGGAGTGCACGGTAGAGTAAAGCTTGCTTTTTTGCTGATAGAGGGTTTGTTACGTTAATTATTGAATTTATTTTTACACCTGTAATTTCTTCTGTATTTGAAATAAAATTCCTTAAAGAAAATAAGTAATCACTGATTCCCGTATGATTATCGTCCTTTAACAATCTCAGTGAATTTCGTATTTCCCTAAGACCAATCCGAATTTGCTCTTGTGATCTTTCAAATTTCTCTATTGCCACATCTGGTTTATTTTGAATTAATCGTTTCCCAGCCTCAATTTGGATATTGATTGTTGTCAGTGTATGTCCTACTGTATCATGAATTTCTCCTACAAGCCGGTTGCGCTCTTCCAACACCATTTTTTCACTTAGAGCAATGGCAGTTTCTTTCATTGATTGAGCTAACGACTCTGTTTGCAAAACGACCCGTTCTTCTAGCTTTGTATTAGCCTCTTTCAATAAAGCATTTAGTCGGCCTGTTTCATTGAAAGTTCTTCCATATTCCCGAGTCAGCATTATAAATTGTGATAAAAGATGAATGAAAAAGCCTGCTGGCATCATATCAATTGAATTAATAAATCCATTATAGTACAGTAAATCATTAACAACTGTAGCGTAGAATAATAGGCATGTCGTAAAGCTTAAAATTGCCCCCTGACGTTTACGAAGCATAGCAACAAACATAACATACAAAAAATAAACAAGTAGTGCCTCAGCTACAAAACTAAATGGTTTTAATAAGTAAATAAAAATAGTTGGGGATGTGAATACAACAATCAATGAAAGGGTACCTGTAATGAATAGAGAAGCTCGATATATAAATACATTCCATTCATTCGGATATAGCGTTTTCAAAAAAATAACATAGAAGAAAAAGCCTAAAAAGACCGTTAAATATTCTATTTTCACTTCTAATGCCCAGTTGAATTCAGGGAAAATTCGCATCCACAGTACCTGGTCAATTAATAAATTTCGCAAAGCCATGTCAAACGCAACTAGCGAAAATGCCAATGAACGAAGTTCATGCCTACGAATAAAATAAAACAATATATGATAAAAACTAATCAAAATATACAAACCAAAGAAAACACTTACTTTCGCGACTGCTTTCTCTTTGAAATCATTCACTACTAGACTATCGCCGAACAAAATTTCTTCCCAAGTACCACTTTTAATATGATAATAGTTAGAAGTAGTAATCACAATTTCAACTTCATTTGAATTTGGAATAAAGGTATATACTTGTGGCAAGTACTTTGGTTTCATCGCTTCCTTGCTTGTACCAACCTCACCAACCTTCCCTTTAAACTTTCCATCAATATACAGCTCATATGCCGTACTAACGGATGGTATATAAAGGGCCTTTTGCTCACCAATGTCACGCTCAGGAATTTTCAAGGATAAATACAATGTACCGTATCCATGCTTTGGTAAAATTTTACCTTCTTCATACTCAATGCTGGACCACATTCCTGGTAGAGGAATCATCGCTGTAGGCTGATGCTGCTCTATTTCACTTGGCTGCAATAATTTATTCCAATAAAAAAGCCACTCACCATTTAATGGAATCAACTCATTTGGATTCGCCTTCTGTAAATCCATCTTTCCAGATTGTGCAAAAACTTGGCCGTTTGCACTACTATTCATAGAAAAATAAAAAAGGAGAATAAATATTGCTGTTAATAGAGTTATAATTTTACTCTTCATTTATAAATACCCACCATTTTCATCCAATAACTTTTGAAAATAGACAATGGCTTTCGAGCGATTATTAATACCAATTTTATTATAAATATCACTAATATAATTTTTTACAGTGCCTTCACTAATATAAATTCGCTCAGAGATTTGCTGGTTATTAAAACCACGAATCATTAACGAAATTATTTCCTTCTCGCGCACGGAAAAATGCATAGGCACTTCTTCGAATTTTTTATTAATTTCAGATTCGGCCTCATATGTCTTTGATAATTCAGATACTTTCAGAGCTAGTTTCGTAGCAATATTACTAGGAAGGATCATTTGTCCTTTAGCCGCATCACGAACAGCCCCAATTAATTTATCTCCTTGTATATCCTTTAATAGAAATCCCTTTGCTCCGCCGGCGAGCGAATCAACAATCAATTGATCCTCATCGAAAGTCGTCAGCATAATAACACTAGTATCTGGAAAATCATTTGTAATTCGTCTCACACTTTCAACACCATTCATAATTGGCATTCTAATATCCATTAGAACGACCGAAGGTGAAAATTCCTTCACAAACTCATAGGCTTCCTTTCCATTCGAAACAGTACCAATCACTTCCATATCTTCTTCTAATTCAAGTATCGTTTTCAAACCATCTCTCATTAATGTTTGATCATCCGCAATCAAGATTGTGATTAACCCCATTCTTCCACCATCCACATTGTTCATTCCCCTAATCGATTACTTTTTTTATAAAAAATAAATGGTTCCTACTAAGGTCAACTTCTTGACCGTTTAGATTTCTCCATTCTTTGTCATATAAAAGCTTCACAATTGGTCTGCCAATTGGCTTGCCTTTAATTTCCGTAACCATTCCTATATCTCCATTATTTAGCAAAACGAGGCTTCCTGCAACATAAATATTTATAATATTTAAAAACTCCGCAACAATTTTATAATCAAATAAAACATCTCCTGAACCCAGTAAACTATGAAAATACTCTCTACCATTACAGCTAATAACCGGCAATTTTAACAATAGCGTAATTGATTAATAATAGTTACATAATTTTGTTAAAAATATTTTGTCCCCTTCTTAACATTACTATGATTTATAACGGTTTGATTATGGTCATTTTTAACAAATATCTCATTAATTTCATGTTTGTTAAACCTTTGAATGATGTTATCGGTTAATGTTATCCCTTTTTTGAGCAAAATAAGCCTATTTTGATTTATCACGTCCTCCGCTAAAACCATGCCAGCTTTAACTTTTGAAATTGATATTTTTTGAATCATTTATGTACCCTCCAAACTTATGATTATGCGTTCATACGCTTAAATAGATTTTCAAAATCTTCTTTAACCGGTTCACAAAAATAAAAACCTTGCATAATATTACAGCCTATATTTTTTATAAACTCCAATTGTTCTCTTGTTTCTATACCTCCATTCATAAAAGTTGTTATTATAAATAGTTTTATAACTAATCTAATTATAATGTCGCTAGGTCATATTCATCATGACTTTAGTCATGTAAAAGTCATAACTTAATTAACAAAAAAACCATCATCTGGAAATAACCAGTTGATGGCTTAATAATTTTATGAAATTTTTATGCTAATCTCATCTTAAAATCTTCGTAACCGAACTTGTGTACAATACGGCAATCGCCGTCTTTATCGCGAACAGCAATCGCTGGCAGCGGCATCCCGTTAAAAGTCGTGTTTTTCACCATTGTATAAATAGCCATATCACCAAAGACAAGGCGGTCACCATTGACTAAAGGGTTATCAAAGGAATAGTCGCCAATTGTATCACCAGAAAGACAGGTTTGTCCGCCAAGGCGATATGTATATGACTTCTCACCTACTTCCCCTGAACCGATCAGCGGCGGGCGATATGGCATTTCTAAAACATCTGGCATATGGCAAGATGCAGACGTGTCAAGGATGGCGATATCCATACCGTTTTGCATCGTATCCAATACCGTTGTGATTAAAAATCCAGCATTTAACGCCACGGCTTCGCCTGGTTCCAGATAAACCTTTAAACCATACTTTTCCTGCATGCGGCGAATACAGTCTTCTAACAACGGAATATCATAATCTTCTCTTGTAATATGGTGGCCTCCGCCAAAGTTAATCCATTCCATTTGCGGAAGCCATTGACCAAATTTCTCTTCAACAGCATCAAGTGTCTTTGCCAAATCATCAGAATTTTGCTGACAAAGCGTGTGAAAATGCAATCCTGATACACCATCAAGTAATTCTGGACGGAAATGTTCAATCGTCACACCAAACCGAGAGCCAACAGCACATGGGTTGTAAATATCGTGCCCTACTTGTGTCGAACATTCAGGATTGATGCGTAAGCCAAATTTTTTACCAGCTTGCAATACTTTATCGCGAAACTTTTCCAACTGTGAAAAAGAATTGAAGATGATGTGATCGCAATAAGAGATGATTTCATCAATTTCATCTTCACGGTAAGCAGGGGCAAAGACATGATTTTCTTTGCCCATTTCCTCATAACCAAGTCGCGCCTCATATAAGCCGCTTGCCGTTGTGCCGCTCAAATACTTGCCAATAAGCGGGTACAGCGAATACATTGAAAATGCTTTTTGTGCCAGAATAATCTTAGCACCTGTCCGTTCCATGACACCGTTCAGGATTTTAAGATTTTTTTCAAGAAGTGCTTCATCTACTACATAACATGGTGTCGGTAATTCTTCAAAATGCATCTTATCCCACAAGCTCCGCTTCTAAAGTTTCAACTGACTCTTCCTCTTCAGGATAGGCATCTACAAGTTCCGGATTAAAGCTTTCTTTCCATGGAAGTCCCCACTTGTTCAATGCATCCATAAATGGATCTGGATCAAATTCTTCGATATTGTATACACCTGGCTTATTCCACTTTCCAGTCATTACCATCATCGCACCAATCATCGCTGGAACGCCTGTCGTATAAGATACTGCCTGTGAGCCAACCTCTTTGTAGCATTCTTCATGGTCACAAACATTGTACACATAATACATTTTATCTTTGCCGTCTTTTTTACCTTTAAAAATACAACCGATATTTGTTTTTCCTTTTGTTCTTGGACCAAGTGATGCTGGGTCAGGTAATACAGCTTTCAAGAACTGTAATGGAATAATTTGTTTTCCTTCAAATTCAATCGGCTCAATTGATGTCATGCCAACATTTTCAAGACATTTTAAATGTGTTAAATAACTTTGACCGAACGTCATAAAGAAACGAATTCGCTTAAGCCCAGGAATATTCTCGGCAAGAGATTCAAGTTCTTCGTGGTACAACAAATACATATCTTTCTCGCCAACTTCAGGGAAATTATAAACACGTTTGATTTCCATCGGCTTCGTTTCTACCCATTCACCTTTCTCCCAATATCTTCCGTTCGCAGAAACTTCACGAATATTGATTTCTGGATTGAAATTCGTTGCAAAAGGATAGCCATGATCGCCTGCGTTGCAATCAAGAATATCAATGTATTCAATTTCATCAAAATGATGCTTCAATGCATAGGCAGAAAATACACCTGTCACACCTGGGTCAAAGCCGCTACCTAAAAGTGCTGTGATACCAGCCTTTTCAAAACGTTCACGATATTCCCATTGCCATTTGTATTCAAATTTCGCAGTGTCTTCAGGCTCATAATTGGCAGTATCCATGTAGTTTGTTTTAGTAGCTAGACAAGCATCCATGATTGTTAAATCTTGATATGGTAAAGCAAGATTCATGACAATGTCTGGTTTTACCTCATTAATTAAAGCAATAAGTTCGTCCACGTTATCTGCATCAACTTGTGCTGTCGTAATTTTTGTTTTTCCGCCATCTAATTTTGCTTTTAACTCATCACATTTCGACTTTGTACGACTTGCAATGCAAATTTCCTCAAAAACCTCACTGTTTTGAACACATTTGTGAATAGCTACGGAAGCAACTCCGCCACAACCAATGATAAGTGCTTTTCCCATTTTCCTATCTCCTTTTCATTTTATTTTTCGAAAAAGAATGTACAAACCCAAAAATTCGCAAATAAAAAAGCAAGTGCATAAACGCATATTCGCGCATCACTTGCTTGATATACTCATAAATATTAAGAATAGAAAATGTGTAACCTATCAAACATCATAGGATTACAGCAACCATAAAACTATAACCATTTCATGGAAAGACATCTTAATATTCAAATATATCATTAGGTTCAGAGTCTATATAGCAAATAATTACTTTTACCACTCTTATTGACCGTTTCACAAGTTGTGTGCATATGCACTGGTTGTAAAGTAACCAACTTATAAAATTTGAGCTTTTAACTCAATCAATAAGGCAACGAAAGTTGCCACTCGGCATTTGACCCGGCTGTCCGTATGGCCTTAACTCCCGAAAGGAAGTGGTCAAAAATTATCTGCTCGGAAAGACTCTAAATTTGAATATAAGCTTTCCAATTAACGACTATTTTATAATAACAGCATAACTAAAAAACGGCAATAGAAATTTTTATATTTTTATTTTTTCTTTTTTTGTAAGAATATTGATTAATTCACTTTCCTTCATAGGCTTATAATACAAAAATCCTTGAGCAATTTGACAGTTTAAATTTTTTAATATGGTTGCTTGTAGTTGTTGTTCAACTCCCTCTGCTACAACGCTAAGTTGCAAGCTTTGCGCCATCGAGATGATTGCACGAACAATGGCAGTATCGTTTGTTTCTACTATATCTTGAATAAATGAGCGATCTACTTTCAATTGATCAATTGGAAGCCTCTTTAAATAATTTAATGATGAATATCCCATACCAAAATCATCTATGGAAATAAAGATATTACTTTCCTTTAATTGTTGTAATTTCTTAATAACTTCTTCAGGGTTATTCATTGCAACACTTTCTGTAATTTCAAGTTCAAGATACTGCGGATCTAAATCTGTTTCCGCTAATGTATTTTTTACAATCTCTACGAAGTTATCCTGTTGGAATTGTTTAAATGAAATATTAACGGCAACACGAATATCTTCAACCCCTTGATTCAACCATTTTTTTCAATTTTATCTAGTTTTTATTATTTATAAAAAATGAAATTGATTACAAAAAAGTAAAAAAATACAAACTTATTTTAATAGAACTTGGCACTTATATCAAGCAAAAAAAGCCTTAAATCTCTTTTTTTTTAAAAGATTTAAGGCTATTCTTTAGCTGGTCGTTCCTTACATGTCCACTTCAGCGTAGGTCATTTCTTCTTCGACTTCTTCAATATCCCGCATTTGGTGAGCGATTCGTGAGGCTGCACAGGCACAAATACTTGCCACAAGATCATCTAAAAAGGTGTGGACACCATGACCGTCTTTTGTATCTAGCTTTTTAATGATTCCGATTTTATTTTTGTCTAAATAGCCATAGGATGTTACAGCAATACTGCCATATGTAAGAACTGCTCCTAAACCAATGGTTTCATCGATGCCAAACAATCCCTCATCAGTTTCAACAATCGTCTGTAGCGGTTCTGACAACAGCTTTTTCTCCGCAAGACGGTCTAACTCAATCCCAACAAGAATAGCATGTTGAATTTCCCGCTTCCTGAGGACTCGTTCCACTGAAAAAATGCAATCCTCTAATGTTAATACATTACTAAATGGTAATTGCATTTCGTAAACGATTTTTGCTATTTCTTCTACAGTAACACCACGTTCTTCAAGTAAGCTTTTTGTCGCCCGATACACATCACGGCTATGTACCCTTTTTGTCATTTTTAGATAATCTCCTCTCATATGTAAACATATATCTATTATAACATGTCTTTTTTTGCCTTTACTAATTAATATCTTTTCGTGCGTATAAATTCATTTTGTTTTTTGTTATAATAATAAAGTATTTGAATCTTGAATTAAGGAGGTAATGCCTGTGAAATATGGTATTGTAATTTTCCCATCTAAAAAGCTTCAAGACTATGCGAATTCCTTTCGGAAACGGTACGACCCTCATATTGCTTTAGTTCCTCCACATGTAACACTTGTGAACCCCCTTGAATTAGCGGAAGGAGAAATTAAAGGCATCATCCAAACGTTGCATAAAATCACTCATGACTTTTCACCTATTACCCTTGAGGTTTACAAAGTAAAGACATTTCATCCAACAGCTAATAAAATCTATTTCGCCATAAAAAAGAGTGATGAACTATCCGCACTTTATGGTAAACTAAATTTAGATATATTTGGAAATAATGAAAAAGCTGAAAGTTTCGTACCACATATTACGATTGGACAACGGCTCTCAAATGAAGAACATTCTGATATCGTAGGACAGCTTACGATGATGGATGTTGCTTTTTCTGATGTTGTTGATCGTTTTCATCTATTATATCAATTAGAAAATAATCAATGGACAACATACGAAACGTTTCACCTTGGAAAGGAATGTTAAACATTGCTAGTAAAAATCATTGCAACGGACAGCGAATTGGAAGATGCCTACAAAGTTCGCAAAAAAGTATTTGTTGAGGAACAAAATGTACCGATTGATTTAGAAATTGATGCATTTGAGAATTCAGCTGTTCACTTTGTTTTGTATGATGGAAAAGAGCCAGTTGGAGCGGGGAGAGTTCGCGAATTAGGCGATGTACTTAAAGTTGAACGAATATGTGTACTCGATGAGTATCGTGGTAAAGGCTGCGGGAAGCTTATCATGGAAAAGACAGAAGAAATCGCCAACGATAAAAATATAAAGAAACTAAAGCTTAATGCCCAAACCCATGCGGAGGATTTCTATAAAAAATTAGGATATGAAACAATATCAAATGTTTTCATGGAGGCTGACATTCCACATGTGACAATGGTAAAAACTCTTTAAAGGAGTCAGACCCCGCTGGTAAACTCGTCTAGGGCACTATCGGCGGTATTGGTCTGACCTCTTATGTTTAAACCACTTCATTAATATATTTTCCTTTTCCAGTTATATCGGCTTCACATTCTTCCGGTACAGTTTCATCCAAATCATTTTGTTTATCCTTCTTAACAACATATTTTCTGATTAATTTCGCCTCTTCATATTTATCTTCGTAGTCGGTTTTTCCTTTGAGCTTCGCACGTAATGTACTCTTTTGTACAGGCTTAACTACAAACGGTGGTCCATCCTTCCGAATAACTCGGTTAGCATATTGATTATATTGCTCATGATTAATTGGTAATATATAACTCATGATTCCCACCTCCTGTTATTCTTAATATCGGAAAATTTAATCTTTTGTTAATAAACAAATACTATTTATCCAATAAAAAACGAAAGGTTAGAAGCTATATGCTTCTAACCCTTTTAGTGTAAGTTATTCCATCAACCGATTATTATGAACAAATTGGATTGCATTATCGAAGCGCAATACCGCCTTGTTCATCAATGTGGGCATAAATATTTGTCATATTCTTTGTAAATTTATACCTCCTTTTTCCAATTTGTATCGTTGTATCAGAATATGCGTTCTTAATGGTAATCGTTTGGTCATGCGGAACACTAATTAATGTTGGTGTGCCACTTTTACTACCTGCTTCATCAAGCTTAGCCCCTTTACCGGCAAAAATTCTACCGCCTCGTACAAAGCCATTTATTTCTATAGAACCTTGGGCATGGATGACGCAATTATAACAGCCTTGTTTTGGAATAATCACATCACCAGATGAATATATATTGCTATTCATCGCAGATGGCAACTGAACAAATACACCAATTTCCACGGAAGTATTCGCGTATTCAACAAGCTGTTTCATCATTTCGACAAGTTGATTGAATTCTTCTAAATTTTGTAATGCCTTTCCATCCATCATAATAAAAATATCATAAATTTGTTTTAGTAGATGGCGCCAATCCGCACTAACCATTTCAATATCATTTCTAAACGTTATAATAAAGTGCCTAATGAGGTTAACTAGCGGCGAGTATTTTGACTGAATTAATTTTTTCAGTAGTGGCATGATGCCATCCTTCATCGTAGCATCCGTAAAAGAAGGATTTTGGCTAAGTTTGTTTAAATCATTTCCCAACGCTTCAAGACCTTCAAGCATTTCCGTTAATTCGCTTATTTTCTCAACAATGACTTTATCGCTATTACCAGCAATAATTTCACTTGTTATAACATTCCTATGATGTAATGTGGACTGTCCTGCTTTTATTTTTGCCCCACTTGTCACTCCTCTTATTTCTACATTTCCAGTAGCCGTTATCTCCATATGTTCCTCAACATTACCGCTTATCGTGATATCTCCGTTGAATTTTAAATTTCCTGAAGCCATGCCGACATCACCTTGATGCTCTAACTTAGGAACGACATTTACGACAACCATATTCCCTTTCTTTTGTATAGATGGTCTACCAATCGAAGTTGCGATAATTCTATCTTCTATTAGTTCAGCACCATTCCCGCAACGTACTTGTAGAGGAAGTACAGGTTTCGCTGGTATAATCTCCCCTGTAACAGACTTTCCATCCGTTCCTAAGATAGGGTCATGAAGAATGGCAATCTCTGTCCCTTCTCCGACAGAAGGTATATCACGGCCTGCCCGAAAGTCAATCGAGCCATCCTCTCTTTCTTTAAACTTCTTTCCTTCACTTATTTCAACTTTATACTCTAACCACCCATGCTTACCTTCAACAGGACGGTCCCCTTCGGCGATGATAAATTCTGCCTTTTTTTCCGCCTTGCATGCCTCGTCTATCCATTCCTCCTGAATACCATATGAAATTTGCATTTTTTTCAGCGTTTCGTATATTTCATCCGTTGTCAACGTTCGGTTCGGTTCACTTTTTTTTACGACCTCAAGTGTAATCTCACGAGCTGGTTTTTGTTCACGTAGTATATAAGTGGATTTGCTCCCAGGAATGACGTTAATCTTAGCAGTTAGTTTATCTTTAGATAACTCAATATTCCACTTTGTAGCAATTTCCTCATCCTTACATTCTATTTTTATTTTATCTTTTTCTGAAATCGTTGTTTTTTCTTTTACGAGTTCATTATTTTTATAGAATAAAACAACCGATGGAATATGAACTTGTAACTCCCCTTCGTCCGAATCAATACAATGAATTTCACCATTTTCAACCCAAACTTTCCCTTTACCTGCTAGTGCCTCGTCTATTGGTTCCATTAAAGGCTCTTTTATTTCTTCCTCAGAAGGTACCTCTACTTCCTCTTTACTTTGTGTTATAATTCGAATTACAGCCTCCCTAGAGCCCATCGAAAGAATTCCTTTTCGACCTTCTTCCAAAATTTCAATCGTAACCTCTTCCTCCGTTACACCTAACTGTTGTAAACCAAGAGCAATCGCTTCCTCAACCGTTCTGGCTTTAAAAATATTTTTCTTATCCACCTAGTCTCCACCCCCTCATTCGCTAGTTATGTAAACGTTTTCTTTTAAGTTGATTAATAAAATTTTTAAAAATTACAAAAGCTTATCCTAGGAATATTATACCAATAAACTACTAAACCCACAATAAAAACCTAGAAAAATAGGTATTTTGCCCCAAAAAAAAGGCCCACCTTATTGAGCTATTTCGCAAAATTCCTTTAACTTTTTTAAGACAAGAGACTCCGCCCAAAGTGGCAAACCTTTTTCAACTTGTTCCTTCCATTCATCCGACGAAAGCAATCCCTCCTTATATAGCCAATCAATTGCTACCTTTTTCCATTGTGCAGTATTTTCGTATGAATTTGTTGCCACTTCTTGTATCTTTCTATTTTTCACTTCATTTACTAACCATTCCTTCGTTATACTAGTGCCTGGACATGTTTTAGGTGAGTGTTCTCGATGAAAAACAATGGAAGACAACGATAATTTAAATTTTTCCATTAATGCTCTTATTGCCACTACTATAGCATCTAACTGCTGCCCCTCCAGCTTTTCTTCACCTTGATCAAAATTACCAATCATTTCAAACATAATTCCACCGCTATTATGTCCGGCAATCCCAGCTGGATCCAATTCCAAAGAGCGCCCATCCCAAATTAATCCGTCAGGTGCTACACTAAAATGCTGCCCAATATCTTGCCAGCCTCTTGTTTCCTTATGATACCTCCACATCCCCGCGATTGTTGTCTCACCATTATAATCAGATTTTCTTGGCTTCCATGTATGATGAATTTGAATATGCGTAATTTTTCTCTTTACTGACACGGATTGGATGAATAACTGGAAATCTCTCGTTGTATAAGCTTTAAAGCTTCGTTTCATTCTTTTTGTTCGCTCCTTTCAACTTTTGAAATAAGCGTTGGTACACTACTGCTTGCGCCCATAAAGGCAAAGGTTCTTCAATTTGTTTTTTCCAAGCGTCGTCTGTTAATAAACCTTCTTCAAATAACCAATCAACCGCTTTCTTTTTCCACTCTGCTGTTCCTGACGGATAATCTTGTTTTTCTGCCATGTTTTTACCTCTTTTCTGTGAAAATATATACTCTATTACAAATATATGATTTTTCTCAAAAAGTGATAAAGCAAGTTCTAATAAAACCGCTGCATTTTAAAATATCAATAAAACTAAACGATTGTCCATTTCAAAAGCTTGGCTTATTGAATGTAATAGTAGTGAAGGAATTCCATATGAGATTTACTCAGTAGATAACAAATAAAATAAAATAAAATAAAGGAGTCTAACCTATGACGTTAATAGGAATGTTACACCATCGTAAGGATCCCAGAACTGTCATAAAAACATATGCTTTTGCGGCGGTTGCTAAAGCTGAAGGTGCCGATTTTTTTTACTTTTCTCCTGGTACCGTCAATCTAAACAATCGGTCTATTAGGGGAAAAGTTTATGAAAATGGCTCATGGGTGGAGAAAACAATGCCCTTTCCTGATGTCATTTACAATGCTGGAAATCCAAACAAATTGGCCAAATCTCAAAGAGTGATTGATAAATTGAAGGAAACGATTCCCTTTACGACAAATTCCATCGGTAACAAGTGGAGTGTGAATCAACGCTTAAAAAAAGGGAAGGAGTTCGCTCATTACTTAGTCCCTTCTGAAAAAATTGTAAAAAATACGGAGAGTTTCTTTAATTATGTATCAGCCTTTGAACATGTTGTCTTTAAACCCTTTGATGGCAGAAAGGGAAAAGGAATCTTATTTATTTCTAAGAAAAATGATGGTTTTCATATAACAAAGGATTCAAATTGCCGTTATTATTCAAAAAATCAATTGAACGAACTTATTAAAGAAAGGCTTTCAACTGGAACTTTCATTATGCAGCCATATATACAATCCGTTACTAAATCTGGGCAAGCTTATGACTTCAGACTTCATGTTCAAAAAAATGGAGAAGGCAAATGGGTCATAACCTCGATTTATCCACGGATTGCTCCAGAGGGATCAAAAATTTCCAATATCAACAATGGTGGTTATACCAATTATTTAGACCCATTTTTGCAACAAGAATTTAAAGATGACGCAATGAATATGAAGCGAAAACTTGAACATTTTTCATTGTCCCTAGCCGAACATTTGGATGAGCTTCAGATGATTCTATATGAAGAAGTGATTGATGAGATTGGAATAGACATTGGATTAGACGAAAACCAAAAAATTTGGATCTATGAGGTAAACTGGCTTCCAGGATGTCCACCCACATTTTATTTAGAGATGGATGTGGTAATCAATTCGATTAGGTATGCAATGTACCTAGCGAAGAACTCAAAAGCAATACAAGCTCAAATAAAGGAATTGAAGGAGAGAAAAAATGCAAAAAAAAAAGAACGTCCCCATTATAGCCATAACCGGTAGTGCTGGTAAAACGACGACTAAAGCGTTTTTGGCTTCCATTTTAGCAAAAAAGTGGAATACCTTTGAATCAAGGGATTATTGGAATACTACAGAACATACAGAAATTCACGCTGCTGAAATCGACGAAACCCATGAAGCCGTTGTCTTGGAATATGGAATGTCCTCCCCAGGTACCATAACTGAACATTGCCGCATAATAAAACCTACTATTAGTATTGTGACAAACGTTGGACTTGCACATGCAGGGTATTTCGATGGCGATATTAAAAAAATTGCAAAAGCCAAATCTGAGTTAATTCACGGAATGGATCAAGGAGGCATTCTAATTCTTAACAAGGATGATCATAATTCAAAATACTTGGAGACGCAAAAATTCAAAGGAAAAATCATGACAATTGGCATTAAATCAGATGCTAACTACAAAGCATACGATGTTAAATACACAGATAATGGAATGAAATTCAAGATGAAACTTCGAGGAATTGAAGTGATGTTGTTTATCCCTACTTTCGGGGAGCATCATGTGTATAATGCTCTTAACGCCATTGCTGTAGCAGATTACTTAGGTTTAACACCAAAGGAGATCCAAGAAGGACTCCTATTCAGAAAGCCGCCAAGAAGATTGACGATTTATCCTCAGCGAAACAATATTGTTATTATCGATGATACCGTTCATTCCCATCCAGAAGGTGTTAAAGCTGCCATTGATGTACTCTCAAATATCGGAAAACATAGAAAAATAGCCGTTTTAGGAGAAATAAGAGCACTAGGGGACTTAAGAGAGCCGGAATATCGTAAAATAGGAGAATATGTTTATGAAAAAGAAATTGACCTTTTTATCACTTATGGTGATAAAACAGACGTAATGGGCAATCAAGCTAAAACAAAGGGATTTCCCCCTAACAAAGTATTCCACTTCGACGATAGAGACCAATTACATGCATTTTTGAAGAAGATTATTCATAAGAATGACACGATATTGGTTAAAGGAGCTAGTAGAATAAACATGTATGAAACGGTTAGATTTTTAAAGAAGGCATTTAAATAATTTATCAAATCTTAAAGGATGATTCAATGAGTCATCCTTTTTTGGCTATTTATAGGCATGTACACAAAAATGACCTTGGAGCTAATCCAGGGTCATTTTTATGAATGGTATTATTCCTTTGCTTGGTGAAATGTAATCTCGTTTGCAGCATTTTTTGCAAAATCCTTCGCTTCTTCCATGCTTGCCCCAGATGCCATTACATAGGCATATCGATCTCCCATTGATAGTGGTGGAGTTAACAACGTTCCTTTTTTGGGCTTCACATATACTCCAACTACTCCCGGAGATCTCCTAGCCCTCCCCTTTCCTGTGACTCTTTCTAAGATTCCTTTTTTCGGAACGATGAGGAATTGGGTGAATACATATTTCTTATGTTTGGGGATGAGGGAAGGGCTTCCACCTAATTGTAATTTTAGTGTTTCTTCTACTAAACTAAATCCAAAGGCAGCTTGTATCATTTTATTCATTGCACTTCCAGAAATCCTCGGATTTATTTCAATGAGTTTCCAGCCACTTTTGGAAAGTCTTAATTCTAGATGAAGGGCGCCATTTTTTATTCCGAATTGTTCAATGATAGAGTGCAGGACCCCTTCAATTCCTTTCTTTATATCATTAGGAACATTCGCAAGTACACCATAGCCTGTAATAATAAATCTTTTCCCCTTCGTAATTTCCTGTTCAATAACGCCTGCAGTCATGATCCTATTATTGTAAACAAGTGCCTCGACTAAAAATTGGTCCCCATCTATATACTCTTCAATAATAATTGCCCCATCCGGGTATTTTTCTCTCAACATGAATATATGATTTTTTAATTGCTCCTCTTTTTTTGCTAACAGCACGTCTTTAGAACCAGTTGATTTTGGCGATTTGACCATTAAAGGAAAATGTAGCTTTGAAATAATCGTTTCAAAAGAGATTGTCTCGCCTGGTTTGATAACAATATATTTAGGTGTGTAAGGTTGATTCTTAAGAACTGACCTTGTTTCCTCCTTATCACTCATCAATTGAATGGCATTAGACGAAAAGTAGTTCTTACAAAATTCATCACAAAGAACGGAAGCACTATACACATATGAATCAATAAAACTAACAATCGTCTTTATGTCCATCCCTTTTAACAATAATTGGTTAATTTTCTCTTTCATTTCGGAAAGATTATCCGTATCAATAAAAATCATTTCATGAACATCTGTGTACTCTCCCCTTTGTTGCCATTGCTTTAAGTTTTTTGTGAAAAGAACCGTAAAGAAACCTAGGTGTTTAGCTGCCGTTATGGCTTCTCTACTTGAACCAGATTTATTTGTGCCAATAAAAATGATCGTTTTCAAAAGTTCCACTCCTACTACAATTTATTTAAAACCATCTTGATATATATTTATGAAACTTTCTTATTTTTGTATGGTTACCTATCATGAGTCAAGCTAGTAATAAACAAAAAGCGGCGCTTGTATGAGTTTAATCTTTTTAGTGGTACCTTCAGAACAATCTCACTAGGTATTCGTACAAGCAATGTTAGTAATCGAGCATAGGATGTTAAAGGTTATATATGAATATATTGTAGATGCAAGGTAAAATGAGGTGTATTGATTGAAGAATCAACTAAGAAAATGGAAGCAATATATGCTGTTAAGTCAACATCCCTTACTCTCAAAATACATTCCCGAAACAAAGCTCTATACGATTGAAAACCTATCTGATTTACTAGAACGTTATGAATATGTTTATTTAAAAAATGATAGAGGGGGGCGAGGGAAAGGGATTTATCAAGTCTTTAAAAGTAACGAAGGGCACTACTGTTTTAACGGCTACACTCTAGATGGTAAAAAAACACAAAGAAATGTCGCCACGATTGAAGAATTTCACCCTGTACTCCATCCGATCGAGAAATATGGGGGATATATTGTTCAGGAGGGCATTCAGAGCTTAACTCTGGATGGATATCCGCTATCCATTCGAGTTCACGTTCAGACTCTTAAGGGAACATGGCTTATTGGAGGAATGTACGGAAAGATTGCAACAGTAGAAACAATGGAAAATGGAATCATTAATAGCAACATTGGAGCTCAAGTGATGACGATCGATGAACTGTTATCGGTACATTTGATGATGGATGAAACAGAGAAGAATAAAATGATTACTTGTATAGAGGAAGCCTCCATTTTAGCAGCTGAAGTGGTTGCATCAGCCGTTCCACGTATAGAATATGGAATTGATTTTGGTATTAGTCAAAGTGGGGAGCCGATTATATTTGAAATCAATACTAGCCCAGGAGTCGGAAATTTTTCCAAGATTGAAAATGGGGAAATGCGAAAACGAATGAAAGCGATTCGGAAAATGCACCTAGAAGATTTAAGCAACATGTAAGCAGAATTTATGTTTTCGATAAAGAAAAAAGAGGCATTCGCAGCTATTTCTCTAACGAATGCCTTCTTTTTATTTTTCCTTAAAGGCATGTACAATTCAGAGCCCAACCGAGTATTTCATTCGATTACAGTACACGCTTTGCTGTTACAAAGTTACTTTTAGACCAATTAGATTCTAAGCTTTCTTTCACAACTGAACCTGAGTCAGATAAATACACATATTCATTATTTCCAATATAAATGGCGGCATACTTAATTTTGCTTCCCCCGCTTTGCTTTAGAAAAATAAGGTCACCCTTTTGCAATTTTTCTTTTTGAACTTGTACACCTTTCTCTGCTTGCTGGCTGGCTACTTTTGTTTTCAGGTCAACACCATGTTGTTTAAAAATGTAATAGGTAAAGCCTGCATTTGTGAAGGTTAAAGATTTTTCATCGTACACATTTAATCGATGCTTCACATTATTCATTATGCTTAATGTATAGTCTACAATACGATCTTCTGTTTTAGAGATAACTGGTGGCTGAACGATTTTGTTTTCATCTTTAAAAACGCGCTTTGCCGTAATATAACGCTGATTATAATAATCAGATAAAAGGACTCTCGAACTAATTCCTTCCGAACTAAGGACAAGCATACGATGTTCCCCTGTGTAAATCGCTACTCTTGAAGGTGTGCTCGACCCTACAGAAGTGCTAAAGAAAATCAAATCGCCTTTTTGTAAATCTTTCCGTGCTACCTTTTCACCTAAGTTCATCAAATCTTTGACATAGTTTCCTTTTAAGTCAACACCATTTTTTCCATAAACGTATTTTACGAATCCAGTACTTGTAAATTGCATAGCACTCTCGTTATTAACGTTGCCCATTGTCACTTCATTCATTAATTTGTAGGAGAGTTCAGCAATGTTATCTCCTTTTGTTGCTGGGTTTGAAGGGAGTAAAGCAGGGATCACTCTTCTCGCAGTCATATAATTATCTCGATAATAGGACGTGCTATCTAGATCAGAAATAACAACATCTAGTTCGAAGTTTGCCATATGTATAATTTTATTATCTCCAATATACAACCCTACATGATTTGGTTTTTTTGATGATGGGTTACTTCTGAAGAAAACCAAGTCACCTTTTTGCAATTGATTTCTTGCTACGTATGTCCCCTGCTGAACCATGTAATCTTCATCACGATTACCTAAATCTATACCATTACTCTCAAAAATAAATGCGATGAACGAAGCACATCTAAACTGGAGTGTTTCATAGTTGTATTCTGAGGCATATGTTGCTTTTCCTATTAAACTCTTAGCGAGACTAATGATGTCATCTGCCTTTTTCTCAACCACTTTTTGGCTCTGCTGTGTGGTTGTTGCGGCTGAGACTGTGACTGGATCCATCATGATCGGGGCTGTCGCAAAAGTACTTAATCCAATCGTGAATGCTAATGTAGTTGTAACTAGACGCTTGTTCATTTTTATCCTCCTGATGTGTTATTATTCTCTCAAAACCAATTTTATCATATAGGAAAATTGGTACACGTGGTAAAACTTAACATTATCCATCATGACCCCCACGAGGCCAAGACATTATTGGGTTATGGAGAAACTTTACAATTTCGTTACAAGTGTTACGCCAGATATTAATTGCCATTTTTCAATATTTATGATTGAACAAATAGATTAAACAGCAAAAAGCGTCAGACACCGCAAGAGAAAACTTCCATCCTCGGTTTCTGACACCTATGTTTTTACTGCCCGTTAATGCCGAATAAATTCGGTAAAAAGCCCTTCTCGCATCATTCCAAATGATCCCTGAAACCTGCTACCCACTTTGAATAGTGTAACGGGGCTGCTTGCGTATGGTAATAAAGCTGAAAATCATTTGCATCAAGAGCAATGCTCATATCTGGATACCGATTATTTATCTCAATAATCCAGAGGTTTTTATCTTCATCCATGCCAATATCAACACCTATATATGCTAAATGAATCTCTTTATCCTCCAAAAATTCACAGCATAAAATAGATAATTGCTCCATTTCTTTATACTTTTTAAAAGCTTCATTGAAATCATTGTTATAAATTCCAACTAAAGTATCCCACGTTTTCTCCGCTGAACCTCCGCTTGATATGTTGCTGACTATACTTTTTTTAACCCCATACCGCGTTATCATACCAGGGACAACCCAGGATCCGTGTTGGTCTTTGACAACAATCACCCGAAAATCTATTATCTGATCATTAGATTTTAGTAAGGGGATCCCTTTTTGAAAAATATATTTTTTAAGATTCAATTCTACCGCCAAATAATTTTCAACTGCATCCCAGTTATTTAAAATCGTGGTCATATTTAATTCATTTAACCGGAAATTTAATTTATATTTTTTCCCGTTTTTCTCCAACTGATAAATTCCCTTTCCCTGACTTCCTGAAATAGGCTTTAAGTAGATACATCCGCTTTCGTCAATTAGCTTCTTTACTTCCTGGAGATTCACCGCTAAACCGGTCTCTGGCAGACTTCGGCTTAATTTATCATTTATAGAAAGCCATTGCCACATTTCCCATTTATTGAAAACATGGGAGTTAAAGTATTTAGATCCGACTAAATTCTGTATGATCATCCTGTCAGCTTCCTTTAATGTCTTCCTGCAAAATAAAACGGAAGGAAAGGGAAACGTTCCTTTCGTAAATTCATTTTCAATTGGATTATAGACAAAACCATTAACAATCTTCTTCTGTTCGTCAATGCCATCAGAGGTTACCAATAAAATGAGACCGTTTATATGCTGGTAATCAATTAAATATTTTTTATAGTGGTTTATATTTCTCCTCGTCATTTCATTTACTTTCCCTTTTATAAAAAGCCCGATAATAGGGCCGATTATTAATGTCTCTTCCTCGACTATTACTTCATAATCAATAGAATCCGGAAGCGAAAAACCAGCTAGAAGGTCAGCTGATATATAAATAACCGTTTGATCTTGCTTATGCTTTCTTAAGGTTACTGCAGGTTTTTCTATAATCCCTATTTTTAAGTTAATCACCTGAAACTTAAGAATGGATAGTTTTTCCAAAACAGTCGAATGCAGTGAGATTGAATGGCTAGATGTATGATCGGTTATTATGGCAAACTTCATCTAATCACTTCCTCCTTTGGAAATATTGTCGGTATCAATAAACTTGATCATTTTCAAAAGGCCCACACCTACTACAATTTAATTACATCATATCGATATATATATTTATGAAACTTTCTTATTTTTTGTATGGTTGTCTATCCCGAATCAAGCTAGTAAATAAACCAAAAGCGGCGATTGTATGGTGTGGTTCTTTTTATTGGCACCATAAAAACAACCTTACTAGTTATCAGTACAAGCAATGTTAGTGATCAAACATAGGATGTTAACAATGAAAGGAGGTGTATTTATTGAAGAATCGACTAGGAAAATGGAAGCAATATACGCTGTTACGTGAACATCCCTTACTCTCAAAATACATTCCAGAAACAAAGCTCTATACGATCGAAAACCTATCCGATTTACTAAAACGTTATAAATATGTCTATTTAAAAAACGATAGAGGTGGTCGAGGGAAAGGGATTTTTAAAGTTTCTAAAAGTAACGATGGGCTCTATTGTTTTAACGGCTACCCCCTCAATGGCAAAAAAATACGAAAATGCGTTGTCAATATTGAAGATTTCCATCCTGTACTACATCCAATTGAGAGATTTGGAGGTTATATTGTTCAGGAGGGTATTCAGAGCTTGACTCGGGATGGTGGGCATCCGCTAGCCATTCGAGTTCATGTCCAGACTCTTAAGGGGAAATGGTTTATTGGTGGAATGTACGGAATGATTGCGATGGTAAACACAGAGAAAAATGGGGTCATTAATAGAATGCGTGGAGCTCAAGTGATGACCATTGATGAATTGTTAACGGTACATTTGAAGATGGATGAAACAGAGAAGAATCAAATGATTTCTTGTATAGAGGAAACCTCCATTTTAGCAGCTGAAGTGGTTGCATCAGCCGTTCCACGTATAGAATATGGAATTGATTTTGGTATTAGCCAAGGAGGGAATCCGATTATATTTGAAATCAATACAAGCCCAGCAGTCGGCCTTTTTTCCAAGATTGAAAATGGGGGAATGGGGAAACGAATTAAAGCTATTCGGAAAATGCACCTAAAAGATGTAAACAACATTGAAAAAAAGTAAAAAAAGGCTCGTTTCTAAAACAATTACCCAAGCGAAGTTTGTACAATATCTATACAATACAAAATATAACAATAATACTAAAAGTGAGGTGTATTGATTGAAGGATCGACTAAGAAAATGGAAGCAACATACTCTGTTTAGTCAACATCCCTTAATTTCAAAACACATTCCAGAAACAAGACTTTATACGATTGAAAACCTATTTGATTTACTAGAACGTTATGAATATGTCTATTTAAAAAATGATCGAGGCGGTCAAGGGAAAGGGATTTTTAAAGTTTCTAAAAGTAACGATGGGCTCTATTGTTTTAACGGCTACACTCTAAGTGGTAAAAAAATACAAAAACGCGTTGTCAAGATTGAAGATTTCCACCCTGTACTACATCCAATTGAGAGGTTTGGAGGATATATTGTTCAGGAAGGTATCCGAAGTTTTACCTCGGATGGGTATCCGCTAATCATTCGTGTTCATGTTCAGACTCTTAAGGGAAAATGGCTTATTGGTGGAATGTACGGAAAGATTGCATCGGCAGAAACAATGGAAAACGGGGTAATTAATAGAAACCGTGGAGCTCAAGTAATGACGGTAGATGAATTGTTAATGGCACATTTGAAGATGGATGAAACAGAGAAGAATCAAATGATTAATAGAATAAAGAATACCTCTATTTTAGCAACGAAACTGGTTGCATCAGTCGTTCCACGTATAGAATATGGAATTGACATTGGGATCAATCAAAGCGGAAATCCGATTATATTTGAAGTCAATACAAGCCCAGGAGTCGGCCCTTTTTCAAAACTTGAAAATGGGAAAATGAGGAAACGAATTAAAGCTATTCGGAAAATGCACCTAGAAAACTAAATCGACATTTAGTCAGAGAAAGAGGCATTCGAATCCATTTCGCAAACGAATGCCTTCTTTTTCTGTGCAAATTAAATGATCGGTCCATATTAGAGTCTCAACGATTGGATCATTCTTTTAGAATACGCGTTTGGCCGTAATATAATGTTGATTATAATAGTCCGATAAAAGAACTCTCGAAATAACCTCTTCCGAACTTAGCACAATAATACGATGTTCACCAGTGTAAATCGCTACCCTAGTTGGTGTACTTGAACCTGTAGCACTATTAATAAAAATTAAATCACCTTTTTTTAAGTTTTGGCGAGATACTGTTTTACCCTGATTCATCAAATCTTTGACATTGTTCCCTTTTAAGTCAACGCCACTTTTTCCATAAACGTATTTTACGAATCCAGTACTCGTAAATTGCATTGCTTTTTCATTATTAGCATTGCCCATTGTCACTTTATTCATTAAATTGTAGGAGAGTTCAGCAATGTTATCTCCTTTTGTTGCTGGATTTGAAGGGAGTAAAGCAGGGATCACTCTTCTCGCAGTCATATAATTATCTCGATAATAGGACGTGCTATTTAGATCAGAAATAACAACATTTAGTTTTGTGTTTGCCATATGAATAATTTTATTATCTCCAATATACATCCCTACATGGTTTGGCCTTGTTGCTGAAGGGCTACTTTTGAAGAAAACTAAATCGCCTTTTTGCAATTGATTTCTTGCTACGTATGTCCCCTGCTGAACCATGTAAGCTTCGTCACGACTTCCTAGATCGATACCCTTACTTTCAAAAATATACGCCATGAACGATGCACATCTAAACTCGTATTTTTCATAGTTGTAACTAGAGGCATATTTAGCTTTTCCTATTAAACTCTTAGCAAAACTAATGATTTCATCTGCCTTTTTCTCAACTACTTTTTGGCTCTGCTGTGTGGTTGTTGCGGCTGAGACTGTGACTGGATTCATCATGGTCGGGGCTGTCGCAAAAGTACTTAATCCAATCGTGAATGCCAATGTTGTTGTAACGAAACCTTTTCTCATAAGTTACCTCCTGATGTTTTTTGTGGCTTGTATTGATAGTAACATGGATATTAAAGGGGGATTTCAACTAAATCTTTCCATTATCATTGTTGCATCTACTCAACCCTTGACCTTAAAGGGTTCTTCTTTGATTTTTACAGTTTTGTTACACCCAAAGTAACATTCGAATCCCGCGAAAAAACAATGTTTTTCAAATTAAAAAGGCAAACCAATTGGTCTGCCTCTTTGCAGTCGCTATATTTTTCTAAACTATATGTTCCATCATTTGTCATTATCAGTGCTGCAGTCTTCTTCATTTTAATATCAATATCTTTTAGCCTAAAAAAACAAACTTTTACATGATGCCAAGCACCAAAATAATCATCCCTCAACTCCGAGCCCTACTTTGGCTCTATAATAGGTAATGGTCGATTAACAAGATCTGGCGATAATGGGTTAATGATGCAAAGACAACGTAAATCAACAGTGACACAGCATTTTGTTTTTAAAAGTGAGTATATTTCATCGCAGTCTTCAACTGGGCAGCCATCCATATCGACCGCTTCTAAGAGCGATAAAGTGGCACAGCCTTTTTCTTCATCGAGCTTTTCTAATCTGAAAAAGTTTGTTTTAAAGCAGCCTACATCATCAATACAAAATGCTGAAAAAGGCTTCTGACTATTCTGATTTCCAAATAACATAATCGGTATTGTATCAGGGTTTGGGACATTTTGAATAAATTGAAATTCCATATCTTTCTCAGCTATTATTTTTTGTTCTTTTTGAAGCCTCTTCATTGCGATACAAATAGTATTCTCTTTTTCCATTATGATATCATCCCTCCTGTTTCAAATGGAAAAATAAGACAATTATAAATTTTTGCTTCACTCGATTCGCTATTCATGTTTTTGGCAAGATAAACCGTATAGGGAATTAATCTCATCGCTGCATCTAGTTCTCGATATATATAGCCAGGACGCCAATTCACTTCATAAATCCAAAGTTTTCTATTTTGATCAATACCAATGTCAATCCCTAATTCATCTAGCGGCTTTTTATACATTTCATCTATAACCGCCTTTTGTTACATTGCTAATAGTACCCATTTCCGTTCACCCCTAATTTGCTTCCAAATAAAATTTAATATTTTGGGCAGCCTTCATCGCATTCAGCTTAGCCTCCTCTGGTGAATTTCCCGTTGCGATTATATAACCATAGCGGTGCCCCATTGAGATGGGTGGTGTCATCGTCGATCCTTTTCGAGGCTTTATATAAACTTCAAGTACACCAGGTTGTGTGGCAGCCTTATTTTTCCCTGTTACTTTCAATAGATTGCCGTATGAACCGATTGTAATATAATGAGTATAAATGTTATTCTCATATTTTCTTTGTACATTTGGTTCAAGCCCTAGAAATAGCTTAATCGTTTCTTCAACAAGATTGATTCCAAAAGCCTCTTCAATCATGCGGTTCATCGCTCCGCCTGAAATTCTCGGATTGATTTCAATCAACTTCCAATGTCCATCTACATATCTCATTTCAAGATGGCAAGCTGCATTCGTTACTTGCAAATCTTTTAAGATGAATGTAACTACCTCAACTAATGTTTGATATAATTCTTCATCTCCCCTTGCCTTTACTTCATAGCCAGTTACAATAAAGCGCTCCTTCTTTGTAATATCTTGTTGAATTATGGCGATAATATTAATTTCACCTTTATGCACGAGCACTTCAACTAAATATTGCGGACCTATTAAATAATCTTCCACCAAAATTTTCTGTGTCGGATACAATTTTAGAATTTTCTTCATTCCTTTTTCTAATTCAAGTTCATTGTTGACTAAATAAACATCTCTAGAAGCCTTTGAAATTGGTGATTTAATAATAAAAGGAAATTCATTTTTATTATCATTTAGAAATTGTTGAAGACTGTCAGAAGGATTGTAAATTCTAAATCTAGGCGTTGTTGGATTATTTCTTAGTTCTTCTCTTGTTAACGTTTTGTTCTCCATAATCTTGATTGCTTGTACTGATATATCTGCGCTACATCGTTCATTTGATAATTGCGCTGCAATTGAGGCAAAAGGATCAATAAAACTTATGACAGCTTTAATAATTCTTCCTTGTTGTTCCAGCATTTTAATTTCTGCTCTAATATTTTCCAATGTAAGTTGGTTCATGTAAATCATTTGGTGTACTTCTGTAAATTCCTTGCGCTGATCCAAAAATTTCAAACTTCCCGTTAATAATACAGTAAAATAACCTAGCCTTTCTGCAGCCCTAATGGCCTCTCTGCTTGATCCTGACTTTGTTGTTTCAATAAAAATAATCGTATTCATGTCGTGTTCACACTCCAATGTTAAAACCCAGCTAATACTCTTCCTAACATGCTTCTTTATTTTTATGCAATCGTTCGTCCCATTGTATAGGCTGATTATACAATCTCTCTGAAGAAAAACGTTATAACTATCATGCTAATGAAAAACTACATTTCTGAAAAAGTAGACAACTCCCTATACAGCTTTTCCTAGCTAACATATTTTAATAGTGATAAATATTCATTTTAAGATTTAAAGGAGGGAATTAATTCATGAGGTTTTTTGAAAATAATGAACCTGAATTTCAAGGACCATTCAACGATGAGCATCAAATGAATCACAAACAAAAGAAGCATCATAAGCGCCATAAGCATTTCGGACATTACAAACACTATGAACAAGAGGGGCATTTTGACCACCGTGATCATGATGGGCACTTCGATCATCATGAGCACTTTGACTTTCACGAAGACCATGAACACGAAGAACATTTTTGCCAATGCGGGCACCACCATCATAATGAACATCACGAACATCATGGTTACGATGGCCAGCACCATCATCATGAACATAAGGAAAAGTGTTGTGAAGATTGCATTTGTGAAATTGTTAAGAAAATTCACAAAGCCCAAGCTGAAGTCAATCATAGTTCATGTAATGTAAGTTGCGAAAAATCAATTCAACAGCTCCTTTCACAGTCAAAAAATTGCCATACTGCAAACACAATCCCATTCTCATTAGATTCCGATGATACGTTCTTTGGGAAAGCACCCGTTTATGATAAATACGGTAACTTCTGCGTGATTGCAAGCCCCTTTTTCAGAGTGAAAAAGATACTACAAAATTGCTGCGCTGTTTTAGAATTATTATGGCCTACTTGTAATGGAGAGCTATTCGAAGATACCTTTAAACACGATGGTACTCACTCCTTCCCTTGCTGCTACAATTTTAATGGATTTGTAGGAACAGGAGCATGCCTAACCGTTGACTTAAAATGCTTTTGCAGTATTTCCTGCCACAAGCCGATGATGGTGAGGGAAGCAACGGCTTGCCAAATTCACGATATTATTAAAAACCACAGACATTGTAAATAGGACGCACAATTTTTTGCGACAAATTTGATTTTTAACAAAGTCTCTAAGCTTTACGACACGCACGTTGATATACAAAGCTTTCCATCCGTGTTTGCTTAGAGGCTTCTTAATAGATTGCAATTTTTATTCCCTCAAATATAGACATATACCCACACACTACAATCACCCATACATATTCTGTTAGAGACGATAGTCATTAAAGATAAAATTTAAAAAGGAGAGACTGAAGATATGAGTTGTGGAAAAGGAAATCATCATCATTTACATCCAGAAATGACAAGCAATTGTGTATGCGATGTTGTAAGAGCGATTGCTGAGGCACAAAATGAAGTCGTTGAAAATGTTTGTGATGTGAGCTGTGAAAGATCGATTGAAAGCTTGCTTGACCCAGCAGCAGCCAATGATTTAAATACTGTTCCATTCATTCTTTACGGCCAAGACTTAATGCCTTTCAAAGGCTTCGGCATCGATTTCAAACGAAACAAAAACAACCAGAATAATCCACAGTTTGAATGCATTGAAAGCTTCATTTTCCGTGTAAAAACTGTTGATGAGGATTGCTGTGCTGTCATTGAATTATTAGCCTTCGGCGAGAATCAGGGCGGTGGAGGGGGCGGTAATAAAATTCAAGAAGACAATCCATGCAATCAAATTAATGGTCAAAAGCTAGAAGATTTAGTTGGCACAGGCATTTGTATAACAGTTGATTTAAAATGCTTCTGCGCCATCACCTGCTTACCAGCCGTATCTTTGACTTAACAATGAATTTAAATTTTTAAGAAAGTGCTATTGTGAATATTATTGAAAGAAGGCTGACTCAGTAGGGGCAGCCTTTTTACATTACTTTTTATAAATTATCCCGGCAGATGAATTGTTTTTATATGCCGTAAATTTACAAATGATGGAATCTGTCTTGCTGTAATTAATTTTACAATACTATTGTCAATAGCCGCTAATTGTCCAATTTTATGATAGTCGTGCCCGAGATCTAAAATTACAATTTGGTTCATCAATTTTTTCAACTGCTCCTCAAATGTTCTAGAAAGCGGTATTGTAAAAGGAGTAATAGGCAAATTTTCCTTCGCTAAATTATACGGGGACTGCTCTTCTTGATATGGAGTTAACCATTTTAAATGCTGTAGAGAGATATAAACAGTCTTATACACTGGTGAAAAAAACACTATATAATTATTCATAACGCTAACGACATAACCATGTATTGATTGTTGATTAGCAATATTGATTTCAGAAAAAACGCCTCTTGCATTATTTAATATTTTTCGGAATGATAATGTGTCATTTAAACTATCATCAAGTAGTCCTGTAAACGGAGTTACATCTGACGTATCATCATCCTTTTTATTTATTTTTTGAATATGAATAGTAGGAATATATAAAAAGTCCTTTCCATTAAAGAGCACTATAATATCTGTACCAGCTGTGATCAAAATTCCTTTGTGAATAATATTACCTGAAACCTCTACATAAATTTGTTCCATTATAAAATCTTTTAATATATCCAATTAACCACCTCCGTTCATGCTGAATCTTACATGAGTGCACTGAATTTATTCTCATGTGCACTCATGTAAGAGCTTGAAATCATCTCCCCTTTTTTCGATCTTGTAGCCTTTTTTTAGCGGCAACAATAGAACTTTCATCACTTTGATTATTATTCTCGTTGTTATTCCCGTTATTATCCTCGCTACTTTCAGTTTTAAGCTTTTGTCTAATGCTTTTCACATGGAATTGGCTAACCCTTAATACTTCTTCTCTCACAACTAAAGTAAGCAGACCATCGCTTGTATCAACTAATATCCCTTCTGCACTTTCAGGTCCTCGATTAATGATAACAAAACTATATTTCATTTCCTCAAAAAGCTGATTAAATTCATTGACATTAATAAAATGTACTGTTTTTCCATTTTCTAGTTCTTCTTCCTTTTCTTCATTATTTTCATCCTGCGGTTCAGTGCTTCTTCCTTTTTCATCCACTTTAACACTGACACTTTTGATATGCTCAAGATTGTAATACACAACCCCCTCCTTTTCATCATACAGAACTAAAAAGTCGGTCGTAACTGCTAATAATATCCCTTTTCTTGATGCTGGTCCACCACGGTTGATTTTAATTGTTTCATTTATAAGATTTTCAAGAATCTCTTGAAAGCTGTCCTGCTCCTCACCGTCACTATCAAAACTATTAAACCCTTGTGTATTTGTCTTAGAATCGACAATTACGTTTTTTATGTGCTTTGTTTTATAATAGATAAAACCATCTTTTTCATTAAAAATCATAATAAAATCTGGCTTAACGGCTAATAATAAACCATGCCATGATTCCGGTCCGCCTTTATATGCCTTCACTTCTTTTCCAACCATTGTTGTTAAAAAAGAATGATCCATTCTTTCTTCCATTTATATAATCCTCCCTTATGTCATTTGTACCTAAGGTACATCTGTACTATATATATGTATCCCGATATTGTTTTGTCTGTTGAAAAGACCTATTTTTAAAAAAAGAAAGGAAGCAGGAGAACCCTCCTTGCTTCCTAAAAGCTTTTGCGATTAATGGAAATAATATCGTCAATTTTCACATCAATACGATACGGTTTTTTTCTTTGAATAATTTGGACCTCCCCATTGACATATCCAGAAATAATCCCTTGAATCGTATTGTCTTTTGTTTTCACTTCACATTTCATTTTTGGAACGGAGATTGGTAAATTTACAAGATATTCAACCTTTTCTTCAGTTGACATTTCCCTAAAAGCCCTTGGACGTTTTGGTTTAACATCTTCTTGTCGAAGTTCTTGTGGTTGCTCTAATTTTTGACTTTGCTCAAGATCTTGCGGTTGTTCTTGTGTCACATTTTGCCCGATATGTTGTGGACTATCGAGACTTTGGCCATTTTGCGCCGATAATTCAAGTTCTTGCTCTTGTTTCTTCTCTAATAGTTTTTTTTCTTCTATTTGTTCAAGAATTTTAGGCGTAGAAATTTTTTTCTTTGGCACAGCCGCTGCTCTCCTGCCCTTTTCTATGCTTGATTTTAAGCCAAATGTAGCTATTACACTTCTTTTTCTTTCTACTTCAATCTCACGATTAGGAATGGGTTTCTCTAAATCTTCTTGTATGTGATTGCCAGCAGGTAACAGTTGACCTTTTACATTTTGGATGTGGACTGGTTTCCCTATTATTACATCTTCCAAAACAGGCATTTTTTCTTTAATTATTTTATCTAGTCGCTTGTTTATATCCTCTTTTTCATATTTTTCTTGTTCTCGTTTAGCCTCGATTACCCCTAGATTGCTACTTGAAATGGGGCCTTCTCCAATAAAGTTTTCAATAGATTTTGCTTTTTCTCCGAGAATATGATTAACCGACTTCAGTTTTTCTTCTACAATATTAACAACTGATTTTAGCTTCTCTTCGACGATTGTTTCTACTGATTTTAGCTGTTCTTCTGCAATATAATCAAACGGATACAGCCTTTCCTCCGCGATATTATTCATTAATTTTGCCTTTTTTACCAATTTTTTTTTTTGTTGTCTAGACGTTGCCTTTGGCCTTATTTTTTCTTTTATATTATTTTGTAGTTCTTCTGAAACATTTTCATTTGTTTCCTTTAGAGCTTTTCGTGCCTCGATTTCTTCCATCGCTACATCCATCGGAGCCTTTTTTTCATTAAATTCTTGCTCATGAGTAGGTACCTCTAGTGTACCAAGAGACTTAAGAGACCTTGGTTTCACAACATGAGATTCCTGCATTTTATGCTTAGCCATAGGGTAAACTGGCTGTGAAATATACATAAGTGGATTATTAGCGATATCAACCATTCTTTTTTTCATTTTGATCCCTCCTCATCTTTTAATTTCTCTCGTTGCTATCTTATGCTCGAAATTTATGTATGTGCCCACTTTTTTGTATTAGAAAGACACGACTTTCCGCCCATAATGGCGGAAGCTGATGTACCTAAAGGTATGACCTGAAGGCCCTCCTTTCTTATACTGATATCCGTCAAAAAGTTATACTTATCAGTATAAAAAAGTACCTTAAAGCATCTTGCAACCAGATGCTTTAAGGTACTTTATAACTTAGTAACCGATAATATGATAGCCTGAGTCAACATGGATATTTTCTCCAGTAATCCCACGAGAAAGATCACTGAATAAAAATAATGCTGTATCTCCCACTTCTTCTTGGGTAGTCGTCCGACGTAAAGGCGATTTTTCTTCAATTTCCTTTAAAATAACATTAAAGTCACTTACACCTTTTGCAGAAAGAGTGCGAATCGGTCCTGCTGAAATTGAATTCACTCTAATTCCAAGTTTTCCTAGGTCATTCGCTAAATATTTGACGCTTGCATCCAAGGAAGCCTTGGCAACGCCCATGACATTGTAATTGCTCATGACCCTTTCTCCACCTAAATATGTTAAGGTGACAATGCTACCGCCCTCCGTCATTAAATCTTTAGCAACTTTGGCAACGGCCGTTAAGGAATAGGAACTAATATTATGGGCAAGCAGGAAACCGTCACGAGTCGTATTCATATAATCTCCTTTTAGTTCTTCAGTTTTAGCAAAGGCGATTGCATGGGCAACACCATGAATAGTGCCAACTTGGTCTTTAATTTGCGAAAAAGCTTGTTCGATATTTTCATCGCTTGTCACATCACATGGCAAAACGATTGAATCCTTACGCTCCAATGTTTCAGCTAAATCACAAACACTTTTTTCTAAGCGCTCACCTGCATATGTAAAAACTAATCGTGCTCCTGCGTTATGTAAGGCTTGAGCTATTCCCCAGGCAATACTTCTTTTATTGGCTACACCCATCACAACATATGTACGGCCTTGTAATGAAAGCATTTAAAACTCCTCCTTTTTTCAATCAAATTCAAAGCAAAATACTAACACCTAGTACTTTGCTTTGATTATATTATAATATTGCAACTTGTAGTAGCAATTATCATTACCATAGCTAAACAATTTCTTTCAAGTTAAATAATTCATCAAAAGTGTTGCTAACCCAAAATAGATGAGGATACTAATGATATCATTCAGTGTAGTAATAAATGGACCTGAAGCAACTGCTGGGTCGATTTTAAATTTATGCATTATTAGTGGAATTAATGCTCCTGACATTGTAGCGACAGTAAGCGTTGTAAAAATAGCAATACCAACAAGGAAACCTAAAACTAAGCTGTGTTGCCATAAATATACAACGACCATGACTAATGTTCCACATATCAAACCAATAATTAAACCAGTTCCAATTTCTTTACGAAGCATTTTAAATTTACTTGAAGAATCTATCCCGCCTAGAGCAATTCTGCGAACAGCTACAGCTAAGGATTGTGTACCAGTGTTCCCTGCCATACCAGCAATAAGTGGAATAAACACGGCTAAAATCGTTACTTTATTTAACGTTTCCTCAAACCGTCCAATCAGGCTCGCCGTAAACATCCCAAGAAATAACAGGATAATTAACCATGGCAAACGATTCTTCGCCGCGGAAAAAGCAGAATAATCATTGCTTTCAACATCAGTTACACCAGCCAATTTTGAATAATCTTCAGTTGCTTCTTCTTCCATAACATCAAGAATATCATCAACTGTAATAATTCCGAGTAAATGTCTCTGGTAATCAAGGACAGGAACAGCTAGAAAATCATAATCCTTCATCATTTTAGCGACATTTTCTTGATCTTCACTAACTGAAACTGAAACTACTCTGTCGTTCATACATTCTGAAATTAGTTTATCATCATCAGCGACGATTAAATCTCGTAACGAAATAACACCAACGAGATGCTCTTCATCATCAACAACATATATATAATAAATCGTTTCAGCTTCTTGAGCTTCCGCTTTTAAGATTTTCATTGAATTTTTTATCGTTTGATTAGCAGAAATAGCGACAAACTCCGTCGTCATGATACTTCCTGCCGTTTTTTCTTCATAATGAAGCAAGTCTTTTATTTCCTGGGCTGCTTCATCATCCATTATTGTAAGAAAGCTAGCAACTTGATCTTTTTCAAGCTCATTTAAAACGTCTACCGCGTCATCAGCATACATCTCAGACAGCATATCCGCAATATAAGCAGGGTCCATTTCTTGAAGGATTGTTTCCTGATCTTCGCTTTCAAGATTATGGAATAGTTCAGCCATTTCTGACGGTGATAAGTAAGAATAGATTTGATGCCTGACATCTTTTTCCTGGTTAACAAAAAACTTCGCTTGATCATAAGGATGCACTTCAAGAAACTCTTCTCTAAAAGCATCGATATCATTTCTTTCAATCGCTTCTTTAAGATAGGATGCAAATTGCTCATCTAATTTTTTCTTGTAGTCTGGCATACAAGCATCCCTCCTTTTGTCTTTTTTATTAGAAAAACGGGCACATAAACCTTATTAATCGTAAAATGATGCATACTGTTTGTCAAACTGTTTCTATGCTTTTCAATTAAGTGAAATTTCGTTAAGATAGTAAAGGATACCGAAAAGCATTTTAGAAAGGAAATATTAAAATGGAATTAGAAAAGGAGCAAACTCCATATCAAAAAATAGATATAGCACTTGTGCTCGTTGTTTTGTTATTAGGAGCAGTCAGTTTAATCGCAATTTATAGCATTCAACCATCACTTCCGGCCAAACTTCAAAATTATAATTTTGTTGGAAAACAAGTTTTATGGTATGTTATTGGATTTGCAGCCATTGGTGTCACAATGATTATTGATTTCGACCGCTTTAAAAATTTTTCTTGGTATTTATATGGAATTGGTCTTGTTCTTTTGCTTGGTCTGGAAGTACTTGGACCATCAAAAATAGCACCTGACATTAATGGAGCAGTTAGCTGGTACGTTTTGCCAGTCATCGGAAATTTTCAGCCAGCTGAGGTAATGAAAATCTTTTTAATTATTTTACTTAGTCAAATTATTGCTAAACATAATGAAATTTATCCAGATAATCGTACACTAAGAGAAGATTTTATTCTATTAGGTAAGCTTGTTGGCATAACGATGCCACCTTTACTATTAATTCTTAAGCAGCCCGATTTAGGAACTTCCATCGTTGTTGCATCCATCCTCGGTTCACTTTTATTAGTTTCGGGGATAAGATGGCGAATTTTATTAGGATTAGGGACTTCCGTCATTGCCATGATTGGGCTTTTAGTATTTATTTACTTTAAGAATCCAGAATTTATTACAACTTATGTCCTTAGGGCACACCAAATGAATCGCTTTTATGGCTGGCTTGCACCACATGAATTTTCAAGCAACTATGGTTTTCAGTTAATCAAAGCGATGCTTGCCATTGGTTCTGGACAAATGCAAGGAAAGGGATTATTGAACGGGCAAGTTTATTTTCCAGAAGCACATACGGATTTCATTTTTGCTGTAATCGGTGAACAATTTGGTTTTATCGGGGCAAGTATTGTTATTTCCTTGTTCTTTCTATTAATATACAGAATGATTCATACGGCTTTGGAAAGTCATGACCCATATGGAAGTTATTTATGTACTGGTGTTATTGGTATGATAACCTTCCAAGTGTTCCAAAATATCGGTATGACGATTCAATTAATGCCCATCACTGGTATTACCCTTCCATTTATTAGCTATGGTGGAAGCTCGTTGTTAACAAGTATGATTGCCGTCGGGATTGTCCTCAATGTCCGTTCACGGACACGGAAGTATATGTTTGGAAGTTAGAGGTGATTTTCATAATGTATGATGTAATCGGCGATATTCATGGCTGCTACGATGAATTTGTTTCACTTACAAAAAAGCTCGGTTATGAATGGGACGAAGGGTTTCCTGTCCATCCTAACGGAAGGTTGCTAGCATTTGTTGGTGACCTAACGGACAGGGGACCGGAATCGATAAAAGTAATGGAGATGGTATATAAACTAGTTGTAGAGGAAAAATTGGCCTATTATACACCTGGAAACCATTGTGATAAGCTATACCGTTATTTCCTAGGACGGAAGGTGCAAATAACCCACGGGCTTGAAACGACAGTTGCTGAGTATCAGAAACTGTCAGCGAAAGAAGAAGCAAAAGTAGTTTCTCATTTTATGAAGCTTTTTGAACAAGCCCCTTTATATCTCCAACTCGATTATGGAAAGTTAGTAATTGCCCACGCTGGTATTCGTCAAGACTATATTGGTAAAACGGGAAAAAAGGTAAAAACCTTTGTTTTATATGGTGATATTACAGGGGAAACAAATCCAGATGGTACGCCTGTCAGAAGAGATTGGGCGAAGCAATATGCTGGTGATGCCTGGGTTGTTTATGGGCATACACCAGTTATAGAACCACGGCAACTGAATAAGACGTGGAATATTGATACAGGCTGTGTATTTGGAGGTATGCTGACAGCGCTAAGGTACCCAGAAATGGAAACTGTTTCAGTACCATCGACAATGCCGAAGGTAATAGAGAAATTTAGGAAGTTTGCTGAATAGTTTATACGGGAATCTGCGGTCTGGCAGCCAACTTTCCTGCCTCCATACTAGTTTCTGGCCGCATTCCCCTACTTTATTAATCTTTCCATATCCTCCGGCAATGGTACTGTAAACTCTAGTTCTTTTTCAAGCAAAGGATGATAAAACATTACACTTTTACTATGCAATGCTTGTCTTACAATTAAATCCTTTTTACCGCCATACAAATCATCACCTACTAAAGGATGCCCGATGTAAGCCATATGAACACGGATTTGATGAGTGCGCCCTGTTTCTAATTTTAATGACACTAACGTCCTATCAATAAACCGCTTTTTCACTTCATAATGCGTCACGGCATGTTGTCCGTCATTTCTGACTGTCCGTTCAATAATACTATTTTCCTTGCGACCAATTGGTGCATTGATAGTGCCGAAATCATCAGCAACAACATCATGAACGATAGCCTCATATTCCCTGTGAATGCTTTTCGTTTTTTGTTCTAATGAAAACAAGGAATGAACAAAGCTATTTTTGGCGATAATCATTAAACCAGAAGTATCTTTATCCAAGCGATTTACAATATGGACCGTAGAAGATAGTCCAATTTGGTCATAATAATTCATAAGGGCATTAGCTACCGTTCTGCTTTGATGCTCTCTAGACGGGATGGATGCCATGTATGGTGGCTTATTAATAATGAGGAGGTATTCATCCTCATAAACAATATGTAATGGAATATTTTCCGCTATAATTCCAAGATTGCGGTCCTCTGGTGGAAATTGGACAACTAAACAATCGCCAGCTTGTATACTTTGTCTGACCGTTACATGGTTGCCGTTTAAAACAATATCCCCACCTTGAAATTTGATATCAGCCAATGCCCGCTTCGAGATTCCTTTCTCCTTCAATAAAAATTCACGAATAAGCATTCCCGCATATTTTTTTTCAATTTTCCATTCAAGTTTAAATGAACCCATCACCAACCACCAATCACCACAACAAATTTTACAAACTGCAAAAATAAAATCTTGTATCAGTGCTTTCTATGAATCCGTGCTTTTCATAAAAGTGGGCTGCTGGGAATATCCGTTCTGTTAAAAGAACAATTGCTGTATAACCTTTTTCGATTAAGCCCATTTTTGTATCACTCATGAGCTGTTTCCCTATTCCTTTTCCTTGATAAGCTTCGTCTACACACATTTCATACAAGTAAAAAATATCCCCGCTCCACCATCTTTTTCTCGTACCAATTATAAAACCGATAATACGAGGAAAGTTTTCGGGCGGCTCCGCTTCAGCTTCTATTACAAACCCATGAAAGCCTGGCGTATTATACACATCGCGGAAATAGTCTATTGCAAGCTGAACCGTCCAACAATCATTCCACGGTTCTTTATTAAAAACAGCCACAAACAAATCTGCACAAGCGTCTAAATCACCTTCAACAAGAGGTCTTGTCCTCATCTTCGTCTATCATTCCCATCACCATTCCCTACAAAAGAATCGCGAACTCTATTCCAAAATGGGAACGGGCGGAAACGAGCAAATCGTACCTTTTTGTCAGAAACGCGGCATTGTATTGATTTAACAGCCTTATGTGTCATCGTCTTATGATCAACGGTAATTAATAAATCCGTTTCCTGCTTAGGTCTTAAAAACAATGTATGATGGCCAGGTAAAATTAATGGCGAGCCAACTGTCCGGAAGACACGATTATTAATGGATGCCATTTCTGCCACTTGGATTGCTTCAATCGACGGATGGATGATGGCTCCTCCTAATGCTTTGTTATAAGCCGTGCTTCCAGAAGGAGTAGAAATACACAAGCCATCCCCGCGGAATGTTTCAAATTTTTGCCCTTTTATTTCGACATCAATAACAAGCGATCCCTCTGGTGCTTTTATCGTCGTTTCATTTAACGATAAATAATAATGCTCTTTTCCTCCGTCAATATGGCGAACAATTGTTTCGAGAATCGGATACTCAACAACTGAAAAAGGTGTCCTCGTAAGTTCAATCACAAGCTTTTCAATTTCAGATGGCATCCAATCTGCATAAAAACCAAGATGGCCTGTATGTACTCCTACAAAAGCCGTTTTGCTTAAACGATGTTGATATTGATGAAATGCATAAAGCAATGTTCCATCCCCACCAATTGAAATAACGATATCTGGCTCCTCTTCGTCAAATACTAAATTAAAATCTAATAAATAATTTTTCATTTTCATTCTTAAAGCATTTGAGATATGATCCCCTCTTGAAGTAATCGCAAATTTCATACAATCAACTTCCAATCTTTTATTTTTATGGTATTATTTTATCACATTAGAGGCTCCATTTTAATTCAATTGATTTTAAAAACTTTATCATTCATAATATTAATTAATTGTATGTCATTATACTTGCATTTAGGAGTAAAATATGAGACAAGAAATAGAAATTGAATATAAAAACTTGCTTACTAAAAATGAATTTGCATTATTAATGGATAAATTCAATCTTCATCCTGATGATTTTGTTATCCAAGAAAATTATTACTTTGATACTTTTGATTTTTCACTAAAAGCGCAGCAAACAGCTTTAAGAATTCGTAAAAAAATGGACAAGTTTATTCTTACATTAAAACAGCCCCATGAGCAAGGACTTTTAGAAACCCATCAAGAACTTTCAACATACGAAGCTTCCCTTTTGTTACATAATGAAACGATTCAATTAATCGATGGAGCGATTAAAAAAGCCATTTGTTCTATGGGAATTCATCCAGTTGACATCAAATTTTTAGGTGTTTTAAAAACAGAGCGAGCCGAAATTAAAGACGGCGAAAACATTCTCGTCCTTGATCATAGTTATTATTTAGGTCATGAAGATTACGAGCTGGAATATGAAGTTCAAGATCCAGTGAAAGGTAAAGAAAGATTTCTGGAAATCATGAAACAAAACAATATACTAGTAAAAATGACTGAAAATAAAATCATGCGTTTTTTTAAAATAAAAGAACAAAAGGAAGAAAAGCTATGAATATTAATGTGAACCATTTAAAAACATTGATGGAAATACAAGCTTTGCGTAATTTTGGCCAAGTGCCATCGATTACAACTGGAGATAATAGAGATCCGTTTTCAGAACTTCTTGAGTCTGAGATTGAAAAACTACAAAAGAATGCTGCAACAACAGAAAAAAACAATCCGAACACTAGCTTAGTATTAAAAGAATTACAAGCATTACAACCTAATTTTAAAATTCAAAATTACTCGTATCCTGTGTCCGATAAAGCAAAATTCACTTCTAATTATGATAGCTTAATAGAAGAAGCGGCTGAAAAATACGGGGTTGATTCGAAGCTTATTAGTGCAGTGATCAAACACGAATCAAACTTCAACCCCTTAGCTAAAAGTAAAGCAGGTGCAGCAGGTTTAATGCAGCTTATGCCAGCTACCGCCAAATATCTCGGAGTAAAAAATGTATATGACCCGAAGGAAAATATACATGCTGGAACAAAATATTTAAGGAAAATGTTGGACAAGTATGACGGAGATTTGCATTTAGCTTTAGCTGCCTATAATGCTGGTCCTGGAAATGTTGATAAATTTAAAGGGATTCCTCCATTTAAAGAAACGCGGGCTTATGTAAAAAAAGTGACAGATTCCTATTTCTCATAGAACTAAAAGCGGCTAAAATAGCCGCTTTTAATCAATATCCCCTTTACTAGTTTTCCGCTTTATAAATCGATAGGCTAAATAAGCAATATAAAGTGGTGTCGCTATGTAAATAAGATAGGGAAACTTTGCATATGTATCCTTCCAAATAATATATAAAAGGCAACCAAGGAAGATTGTTACAATAGTCCCATATTTAGGCAGTGGCACTTCTTTCAAGCTTGGGATTTTAATCCGGCTCACCATCAAAAAACATAAGGCCGTAAAAACAACGGTTGTAACAATATTCGGGATTTTATCCCCAAATAGCGTTAGGATTGCTACTATACCACCCGCAGCTGTAATCGGCACACCAATAAAATAATGCAACGACGTTTTTGTCGAACTGATGTTAAAACGCGCTAAACGATACGCCCCAAATAAAGGAAATAGACCTGCTACAATAAAACCTAATTTCCCAAAATGAAAAAAATATGTATAGTAAACTAAAAAGGAAGGGGCAATACCAAAGGTAACAATATCAGCTAATGAATCGAGTTCCTTCCCTAAAGAACTATCGGCTTTTAGCATTCTTGCTAATCTGCCATCCATACTGTCCAGCATCATCCCAATTAATATTAATATCGCTGCATTATTAAATTCTCCATTTGCAGCAAAACCAATTGAAAGAAAACCGCAATATAGATTGCCTAATGTAAACATATTTGGGATGCTTTTTGTAAATCGCATGATTAATTATCACACTCCGCAAAATTATTAATTTCTCCAAATCATTATAGCACGTAAGTTGGACTCCAATAAAATGAATAATGGAAAAATCTCCAAAAGCACTTTATTTGCCCCTTCCCTCCTGCATTGCTAAAATATAGGTATCATTTCCTGAACAGAAAGGAGATATTCATGATTCTGAACAGTTCGGGTACCAGCAATGAACAAAACAAAAATAGCTGGAAACACTTATGTATGAAAAAAATTGAAATATATGTGTTCATTGATCCTCTTTGCCCTGAATGCTGGGCATTAGAACCATTGCTTAAAAAACTACAAATTGAATATGGCGATAAATTAAGCATACGACATGTGTTAACTGGACGTTTAGCGTCTTTAAATATTTCGAAAAAAGCTCCTTCTGAAATCGCCAAAGTTTGGGAATGGACTGCAAGCAGATCGGGGATGTCCTGTGATGGTGATGTATGGTACGAAGATCCGATATCAAAGCCAATTACAGCCTTCGTTGCAATTAAAGCAGCTGAACTGCAAGGCAAAAAGGCAAGCTTACGTTTTCTAAGAAAGCTTCAGGAACTCCTTTTTCTTGAAAAACAAAACATCACAAAAAAAGAGGTACTAGTTAGTATAGCAGAAATGGCTGGCCTTGACGTTCGTGAATTCACTAAAGATTTACTTTCTGATGTAGCCTGCAAAGCGTTCCAATGCGACTTGAAAATCACAAGGGAAATGGAAGTTGATGAAAGCCCAACTCTCGTCTTTTTCAATAATGAAAAAATTGAAGAAGAAGGCATTAAGCTTGCCGGATCTTATCCATATGAAATATATGTGCAGGTTTTGGAAGAAATTTTACAAAGAAAACTCATTGCCCAGACGCCTCCGCCACTCGAACAATTTTTAGCCTATTTTAAATTTGTAGCTACGAAAGAAATTGCCGTTGTCTATAACTTAACTTGTCAAGAAGTTGAAAAAGAAATGAAGAAACTACTCCTAAAACAAACAGTGGAACGTGTCCCAGTAAAATATGGAACATTTTGGCGCTATTTAGCGAATGATGATTGAGATAACCGAACAGGTTGATCAATCTATTTTTTTGGAAAAATAAAAAGAAGGTTAGGAGGGATGCCTAACCTTCTTTTTATGTCTCATCGACAGGGGGGTGGGAGAAAGTTTCACGGTCAAACAAAGGGGTTATGTTTGTTTGTGATTAACTTTACAAACTTATAATAACAAGTTTCGTTCCTTTTTACAATTAGTTTGTTAAGTTTTTCACAAAACTGTCACTTCTTCTTTATAATTCGACATATATTGCCATCATGAACTAAAAGCTTGCTTCATAGATTAATGATGAGGAGGCTTGAACTATGAATAAATTTCTTTTTTTCTTATGCAGCCTACTAATTATTACTTCTTTTTGTTTTTATTTATTAGGTTTAATGAGAATTGTTCCGCTTTTTTATACGGTTATACCTATGTTTCTCTCCATCCTTTTTACAGTACACTCTTGGAATAACCGCAATCGCTTTAAACGAATAAATCGCCGCTCATTAAAAGGGTAAAGGGACTGTTTCTTTTGAATAAATACAAACTTGAAACAGTCCCTTATTTTTTTCGCTTACATGTTTAATAGTTGTTCCATTTCCGTTAATTTTTGTTCAAACACTTTTAATGCCTCTTTAATTGGCTCACTTGATGTCATATTAACTCCAGCCCGCTTTAACACCTCAATTGGGTAATCGGAGCTTCCCGCTTTCAAAAATTCCACATAACGTTTAACAGCAGGCTCTCCTTCTTCTAAAATCTGATTTGACAAAGCTGCAGCCGCACTAAAACCAGTCGCATACTGGTAAACATAATAATTGTAATAAAAATGCGGAATTCTTGACCATTCTAAGCCAATTTCCTCATCAACAACAATACCATCACCAAAGTATTTTTTATTTAAATCATAATACAACTTTGTCAATAATTCAGCGGTTAATGCTTCTCCCTCTCGTGCCTTTTCATGAATTAAATGCTCAAATTCGGCAAACATTGTTTGGCGGAAAACTGTGCCGCGAAAGCCTTCTAAGTAATGATTTAAAATATAAAGCTTTTTCTGTTTGTCATTTTCATTTTTTAACATATAATCATTTAGCAATGCTTCATTGCACGTAGATGCAACCTCGGCGACAAAAATTGAATAATTTGCATATGGATAAGGCTGCGAGTTTCTTGTATAGTAGCTGTGAACCGAATGGCCTAGTTCATGCGCTAAAGTAAACAAATTGTTCACATTGTCTTGCCAATTCAATAGGATGTATGGATTTGTTCCATATGTTCCAGAGGAATAAGCACCGCTTCTTTTACCTTGGTTTTCATGAACATCAATCCAGCGGTTATCAAAGGCTTCTTGTAAAATCTTTTGATATTCCTCACCCATTGGTGCTAAACTTTTTTTGACGATTTCCTTTGCTTCATGATATGGGATTTCCATTTTTACATCCTTCACAAGTGGTGTATAAAGGTCATACATATGAAGCTCCTCAATACCAAGCACTTTTTTTCTTAAAGCTACATAACGATGCAATAATGGCAACTGTTCATTAATCGTCTCAACTAATGTATCATAGACGCTTTCTGGAATATTATTGCCGTCTAAAGCTGCTTCGCGCGCAGTTTTGTAATGGCGGACACGAGCATAGAAATTATCCTTTTTTATGTTGCCACTTAAAGTGCTGGCAAACGTATTTTTAAATTTACCGTATGTATCGTATACGGCTTTAAAAGCCTCTTCACGGACACGGCGGTCTGAGCTTTCTAGAAAACGAATAAAACGGCCATGGGTAATCTCGACTTCTTCCCCATTTTCATCTTGAATCGTTGGGAACTTCAAGTCGGCATTATTGAGCATTCCAAACGTCGTGCTTGCACTGCCAGTTACCTCTGAAGCTTGGGCGAGGATGGCCTCCTCACTAGCAGATAACACATGTGGACGGCTGCGGTTAAGCTCATCTAAAATATGTTCATATAGTTTAAGTTCTTTATGTTCATTTACATAGGATTTAATTTTGTTTTCATCCATTGCTAGAATTTCTGGATCGATAAAAGCGAAGCTGCTTGCTGCCTGCGTATATAAATTTTCAGCGCGGTCGTTCAGCCCTTGGTAGCAGGAGTTCGTTGTATCTTCGTCATAGCGCATATGGGCATACGTATATAGCTTGCCGATTCTTTTCGAAATTTCATATTGTGTATCCAATGCTTTATATAACGTATCAGCGGATTCTGCCAGCTTTCCTTCGTATTGTTTAATAGAGGGGATTAATTCCTTAATGGCTTTGAACTCTTTTTCCCAATCATCATCAGATGGAAAAATATCTTCCAAGCGCCATGTGTCATCGGTTGCTATTTCACTTCGTTTTGGCAATGCTTTCGGCTTTTTTTGTTCTGTCATCTTAAAACCTCCATATGAAAAATTTTCCTATATAAATAGTATATCATCCACGGCTAAAAATAAAACTTTTGGGATATGTGGATATGCACTACAGTTTCGTGGATATATAAAAAATCTCGTGGATATATCGATAATTTCGTGGATAAAGCCACAACTTTGATTGGAACAGCAACAAGGCTGACCCACAACATTCAGGTCAGCCATGCCTATTCACACTATTAAATTACTGCCATCATCATTTCTTCCATATCTTCCTTTGCATTGCTAATTAATTTTAAACCAAATGTATTCACTAATACATCTAGCACACCTTCGTTAATAAATGCCGGTGCTTTTGGTCCAATGCGAATATCTTTAATTCCAAGGCTGAATAGCCCTAGTAAAATCGCAACAGCCTTTTGCTCAAACCAAGAAAGAACAATACTAACTGGAAGTTCATTCACTTCGCAACCAAAAGCATCAGCTAATGCCATTGCAATTTTCACTGTTGAACCTGAGTTATTACATTGTCCTAAATCTATATAACGCGGGATTTCGGTTCCAGGAACAACCCCGTAATCGACGTCGTTAAAACGGAACTTTCCACATGATGTTGTTAAAATTACAGTTTCTTTTGGTAATGATGTTGCAAGCTCACGATAGTAGTCTCCACCTTTACCAGGAGCATCGCAGCCCGCTATGACGAAAAATCGTTTAATCTTACCATCTTTTACAGCTTGGATTACTTCTGGCGCTAAGCCAATGACTGTCTCATGGTGGAAGCCCGTTACTAATGTTTCGTCAGATTCGACATTTGCTTCAGGTAATTCTAATGCTCTTGCAATTAATGGACTGAAATCATCATCTGTAATTTTCGCAACACCTTCTAAGCCTGTCACTTCATAAGTCCACATTCGGTCAGCATAACTACCTTTAATCGGCATGACGCAGTTTGTAGTTGCTAGAATTGCCCCAGGGAATTCCTCAAATAAGCGGCGTTGGTCATACCAAGCTTTTCCTATATTTCCTTTTAGATGGCTGTATTTCTTAAGCTGTGGATAACCATGGGCCGGCAGCATTTCGGAGTGTGTATAAACATTGATGCCTTTTCCTTCTGTTTGCTTTAATAATTCTTCTAAAGCAAATAAATTATGTCCTGTTACAACGATTGCTTTCCCTTCAATTTTGTTTTGCGAGACACGGACAGGCTCTGGGGTTCCCAAGCGATTAACATGGGCCCTATCAAGCACATCCATCATTCTTACCGCTGCCTGACCTACCTGCATCGCCATCTCGATATGTTCCTGTACATTAAAATTGGAATTTGTTAAGGTCATATATAATGCTTCATGTGTAACCCGATCAACAAATTCATCTATGTACCCTAATTGTCTTGCATGGGTACGATAGGCTGCAATTCCTTTTAAACCAAAAATCAAAATATCTTGCAAACTTGCTATTGTTTCATCCTTTCCACAAACTCCAACTACTGTACAGCCTCCAGGTGCAACTTGCATACATTGATGACAATACATCATAACACACTCCCTTTTAACTTTTCCTTAAATGAAATGTGATAAAAATCACTTGTGATATTCATCACATCATTTATCATATAGGATGTAAAAAGATACTAGTGTGATGTAAATCACGCTTTTTGAATGTTCAAAAAACTTTCACATTTACTACATTTTATAATAATATTTTGAAAAATTATATTTTTTCAGCTTTATCAATACTACACTGTCAAGGTTACAGGCATCCTCGACATTTTTCGGTACAGCTAGATTGGCAACTTTCCGAAAGGTTGATCGATTTACTTTCCTTAACACACCTAGCTTTTCTAACTGCTGTAAATATTCCATTAAAGCAAACGAGTAGTGGCTATTTTTTAATGATGGGAGTTGTCTTATTTTCATGAAGCCCTTTTGTACTTCAGCTTTAAAGCTATAAAAAACATCCTCAAACGAAACCATCTCCCCAACTTGAAGTGGCATAATAAACATAAGTAAAATCCAACCTTGCCAGAGGATTGGCGCTGTTTTAATCCAAATCATCGACTTAACAGGAATACCTGCTTCTCCTGGCAGTAAACATAGCGGCATTCCATTTTCATAAAATATTCTTTGATAAGCTTTATCTGTATACAAATAAGAGCTTGTCCGCCATCGCCTTTTCAGAACAAGCCAATGATTGTCATTCAAAATTTGCTGATTTTCATTAGAAGTAATTATTTCAGAAAAAGAAAGTTGATTTGGGAAGAAATAATCCGTAGCAGTTAAGAAGGTGCTTGAAGAAAACGGTGTAAGTGATGATGCAATACAGAAACGAGCAGTGATAGGGCAGTAATAGATGAGACGTAAATCCTTATTATTCGCTGAAAATGCCATTAATAAATCAAATGGTGTAATTTTTAAATGATGCGCAAAATTCTTTTTAAAACGCTTTCCCCCTAAAATCCATAAAGGTATAATATTGGCGCGAAGATAGGCTTGCGTTCGTTTTAGTAATCTAGCACTATCAACGGTTGAACATTGAAATTCAATCGCATAATTTTCATTTTTCCATGTTACAAATAAATCTGGCCTTTGCTTAATTTTTGGTAGGTATTTTTCAACTTCAACATCAATTCCTTGTTGTATTAACCAATCATAAAGCTGGACCTTACCTTTTAAATGGTATTCCGATTCATTTTCGATTTGTGAATCACAATTCAATTTTGAAATATGGGCAAAATGCCATATTCGCTTAGTCCCTGTCCTCAACCGAACATGTTCTTTACAGGCTGGACATAATAATCTTTCGTTTTCGATTATTTTTAGCAACTCATGCTTTCCCCAATTTCCAACTAACGAAATCGTCTTGCCACTTTCCGTTATTGCCGTTAACAAAAAAACCACTCCTTTCTGTCGTTTCATTTCGACAAAAGAAGTGATTTTCCTGCTTTTACTTAATTTTTTATAATAGCGGTGAAAACAGTCGGGCTGCAGATTCATACAGCCTTTGAAGCTTAGGGCGATTTTGATGATTTTCAATAGTAATCTCCTTTGAACTGTCGATATCAGTAAGAAAATCGCTCACAAGCCTCTCCACACTTTTTGTTTTATATAAAAATGCATTCACTTCAAAATTCAAATGAAAACTTCTCATATCCATATTTGATGTACCTATTGAGGCAAGCTCTTGATCAACAATGATAATTTTACTATGTAAAAAACCATTACTATATTCATATACTTTGACCCCCGCCTCTAATAGTTCTCTGTAATAGGACTTAGAACCATAAAAGACAAGTTTTTTATCTGGTTTACTCGGCAAGATAACCCTTACATCAATCCCAGATAAAGCTGCGACTCTGAGAGCTGACAATATATCATCGTCAGGAATAAAATACGGCGATTCAATCCAAATTGATTTTTTCGCTGATGTAATCATTGCGAAAAACACATTTTTAATAACATTCCAATCATTATCAGGTCCGCCAGCTAATAATTGTACACCGCCAAATTCATCGTCCTCAACAAGGTTAGGGGACAAATACATCGGCGTTAATAACGTCGTCTCCGTCGTGTAATACCAATCTTGCAAAAAAATAAGCTGTAGGCTTCTCACTGCTTCGCCTCTTACATAAAGATGGGTATCACGCCAAAAGCCGAAATACTCATTTTTTCCCAGATATTCATCACCAATATTCAATCCGCCGACAAAACCAATATTTCCATCAACAACAATAATCTTGCGATGATTACGAAAATTAATTTGATTATTCAAGCCTGGAAGTCGAACTGGTGAAAAGGGCTCTATTTGTACACCGGCTGCTTTTAATTCATTAATATAATTTTTTGAAAGCTTCCACGAGCCTACCGCATCATATAAAAAACGGACTTCTACGCCAGCCTTCACTTTTTCAATTAATAGCTCTTTAATCTCAGTACCAATGACATCATCACGTACAATATAAAACTCTAAATGGATATGATGATTTGCTTTTTTCATTACCTCTAAAATCGCTGCAAACGTTTCATTTCCATTTGTTAATACCTTTGTCTCTGTATAGAAGGAAATCGGACTTTTGCCGATACGGTGAGCCAATCGGAATAGGTTTTTTTGATGGTCCCTCATCTGATTAAATTCATTTTCATTGATTTGCCGATTTCCTTCAATTTTAGCAAAAGCTTGTTCGTCCAACCATGCTTTTTTTTCAAATCTTTTTTTCTCTCTACGATAGCTTTGTCCAAAAAGTAAATAAAAAATGAAGCCTAAAATTGGGAAAACAGCTAAAACAACCATCCAGGCAATCGTACCACGCGGATTACGGTTTTCTAAAAAAATAAAAAAACCAATGAATAAGGCAGAAATTGAAATCATGATACTAAAGGTTCCGAGCAACCAACCTTCCCAATAATTATGGGTAAGTACCAATATAAGTGTCAAACCAATAATGAAGATTACAATTTGCATCCTTTTTTTCATAGGAAACTCCTTAACACATATTACCTCTTATTTATTATAGCGAAGTTTTAAATACTTTCCTACTATTACCTCTCCACATTTAGGACATTAGAAAAAGGCTTCACAAAAAGTGAAACCCTCAATTATCTTCCAAGTGGAAAATGTTGTTTAATTTGCTCAAGTGCATTGCTTGCTATGACTTCTTTGCCGTATTCTTGAATGCGATGGATTGACAATCGCGACTCATAGCCAAATTCAAGAATTTGACATAAAATATCGTCTTCATCCTCCTCTTCAAACTTTTCTTCATCAAATCCTATATATAAATAGTATTTATCTTCGAAATGATACAGGCTACTAAAAAGGCCATCAGCATCAATACTATGACTTAATGTGATGACATCTTCAAAATCGTGAAACCCAATGAGAAAACGGATGGCTTCGTCGCTATATTCATCGTCTGTAAATGGAAAATCTTCATATTGCTCATCAGCATTATTCGTTTTATCTAATAAAGCTTCAATATTATCGTCAACCGTTAGATCAATATGCTTATCAAGCCCAATGGGCAATTCAAGCTTTTGACCATCCATTGATAATTGTGCTTTCGTTACTACTATTTCCAAACCTTTTTCTAGTGCTTGAACTTGAATCCATAATGGTCCTTCTATTGCGAAGTCTTCTCTATTGTTAACTTCATCCATCATTTCCCAAAACAATTCTTCACTGCGCTCACGGTTATACCAGATTTCTTCACGATCAAATCCACGATCTTCGATGTCACGATATGTTACATAAAACTTTACTGTATGCTCATTGATTCTTTCGATTTCCATAATTCTCTCTCCCTTCTATTCAAAGTTTTTTTGAAGGGACTACCTAACCCCCGAGCGTTTGCTCTACAAAATGATAGTTATAAAAACAACATGCCCAATTTTAAATAGAAGTAACCTTGTACTTCTATTTTATGATAAAAAGAATAATAAGGGAAATAAAAAATACTAAATAAAGAAAAACAGGCTTTTATTTATCATATGCGCTTTTCTTGACTGACATAAAAAAAAGGCTTATAGTGAATTTTGGACATCCCTGTAAAAATTGTTAATGATACTAAATAATGACGGAACATAAGGGGGGGCGGTTGTTTGGATTTTGAACTTCTTACTCAAGTATTAATTATCATAGGTATTGATATCGTACTTGGAGGGGACAATGCAATTGTCATTGCACTTGCCTGCCGGAACCTCCCTGTTACAAGACGAAATAAAGCCATCCTTCTAGGAACTGGATTAGCAATTGCCGTAAGAGTCATGCTTACAATTCTTGCCGTTTACTTATTAATGATTCCTTATTTACAGCTTGCCGGTGGATTATTTCTCCTATTTATCGCCTACAATTTACTTACTGATGATGGCAATGATAGAACCAAAATAAGAGGAGGAACGACCCTCTTCCAAGCAGTACGAACAATTGTTGTCGCTGACGTAGTAATGGGGTTCGATAATGTACTAGCTGTTGCTGGTGCTGCTGGCGGAAATATCTACTTAGTTATCATTGGGCTATTAATTTCTATTCCAATCATCGTTTGGGGAAGTAAAATTATTTTAAAATTCATGGAGCGCTTTCCAGTTATCATTTACATTGGTGCCGGAATCCTCGCCTTAACAGCAGGTAAGATGATTACTCATGAAGAACGAATTCAGCCCTTCTTAAACGCGTTTAAATATTCTCACTATATACTACCAATTATTACGATTATCATTGTCCTTTTAGCAGGTGCGATTAAAAAAACTTCTACGAAAAATGCGTAGAAGTTTTCCACTAATTTACTAAACGCTGTGCTTCACGTAATTGAAATGTACGCACCCTTCTTGGTAAAAAGCGACGGATTTCATCTTCGTTATAACCGACTTGGAGACGTTTTTCATCAATCATAATTGGACGTCTTAACAAACCAGGATTTTCACTAATAAGCTTAAAAAGATCTTGCAATGGCATTGTTTCTAAATCGACATTAAGTTCTTGAAAGATTTTCGACCTTGTTGAAATAATTTCATCCGTTCCATTCTCAGTCATTCTCAAGATTTGCTTCGTTTCTTCAATCGTTAATGGCTCTGTAAAAATATTCCTTTCCTTATAAGGGATTTCATGTTCTTCCAACCATGCCTTTGCTTTGCGGCATGATGTACAGCTTGGTGATGTAAATAATGTAACCATTACAACTCACTCCAATCTAATTCAAAAGTTTTTATATAAACACTGACTATTACTTTAAAATTATTTTAATTTATCTATGGTACAATTATACAATAAAACTAATCAGAAATATATAAGTTTTTAAAAATAATTGTGTAATATTTCTTTACAATTTATATACGATTCAAATTCATTTTGGTTTCCCTCTTTTCTTTTATATAAAGATTTTATAAAATAGTATGTAGGACAGAAAAAATGGGGGTAATGTTTATGATAGTAGGATATATTATTGATTATGCTATTATAGCGGGTCTAATTATTGGGATTACAGCATTAAATGGTGTCATTACACATAATATTGGCTATCGTTTTTTCGGACGAGGTAACCGTGATTTGCATGCTGACCAAACAAATAAAACACAAGCAGGCTGGAAATTGGTTGGCGGGAAAAGATAATAAGACAAAAACACGACATTTTCCGCATTGGCAAATGTCGTGTTTTTTTATTTTTGCAATGGAGTATAATCAACTCCAAGTGTATAAGTATTGGCAGCATCCCATAATAAGAATTCTTGTATCCCATTCTCATTTAACGCTTTAATTTGTGCCTCAACCTCTGCTTTTCCATAGTGCATATAATTGCCTTTTCCTAAATAAGTCGCCGTAAAATCTTGAAGCCAAGGTCGTGAAATCGGACGATTTTTCAATTCGTTTAGCTTCGCGTTCTCCATTTTCGTATATTCGCTCACTAAGCGATAAGGCTGTAAATCTGGTTTAGCAATCCCAAAATAAGAAGTCCAATGACTTGGGTAAATCATCGAAGAAATAACATCAACATTCTCAGCAATTTTCGAAAAGTTTTGGCCAATCCCAGGGGCTTCAGGCAAAGTTGCCGTATAGCCGAAAATATCAACAGAAAGCTTCACATCATAAGGTTTCAATTTTTCTCTGGCGTAAGCAACAAAATCGGTTATAGCTTGCACCCGTTTCTGGACATTATCCATTTCAATAGCTTTATATTCTCCCATGCTATACGCTAGTACTTGATCCCGTTTCTCAAATCCTTCGGGAAAGCGAACATAATCAAATTGGACCTCTTTAAACCCTAATTTTGCTGCCTCAATCGCAATTTGCACGTTGTGGTCCCAAACTTCTTTTAAGAATGGATTCACAAACGATTCTTTGCGACCATTTTTCCATACTGCACCGTTGTCTAAAAACGAAAGATCTGGCCTTTGCTTCGCCCACACTGTATCTTTAAAAACAACAATTCTTGCGATTGGATAGACCTGTTTTTTTTCTAAAAGCTCTAAAAGCTCCCGAGGATTTTTAATATAAGGCTTGCCAATCGCTGTGAAGGCTGACCCTTCCTCAGGCAGGTAAGTAAGATTTCCCCAATCATCTTTCATATCGATGACAACCGCATTTAAATCAGTAGTGTCCATTAAATTCATAATTCCTGCGAAATTTTTTCCGGAACCAGAAAGGTTTTTCGAAATGCCGCCATAATAGTCCAGATAATTTTTGTACCCACCTGCAGTATGGGCTGTCATATAAACTCCTCTAACAGCATCGGGATATGGAAATGAAAGACCTGTATCATATTTAAATCTTGGCAACGCCCCAATCAATTCCATCTGCTTTACTTCAGTATACTTCTTTGCATGAAAACTTGCCGATAGCTTTTGTTCTTGTGCATAGGTTGTATTAGAAAATATAATTCCAAATGTTAAAAATAACAGTAATAAGTATGTAATTCTCATTTCCCCCACTCGTCTTCCCATGTTGACGCTCCTATCATATATATTTGGCATGACTGTTATTATTATAGGACATTTTTAGACAAGAAACATTGTTTTTTGGCATATTTCAATCATTTCCACGAGAAAAACAAAAACCAGCTGGAAGTTTTAAACAGCTAGTTTTCGGTTAGTAAAGTATATTCATATCATGTTTACATATTCATCGATAGGCGTGAGACAGTTATTTCAATTTTAATAAAGATGGCATGCTACCCAATGGTTTTCACTAGCTTCGTTCCATTTTGGCCCTTCCAGCTTACATAAGGATAATACATATGGACAACGCGTATGGAAGTGACAGCCCTCTGGTGGATCCATAGGGCTTGGAATGACTCCCTCCAAAATAATTCTTTCCTTTGCACGTTCACTTCTAGGGTCTGGCACTGGAATTGCAGATAGCAATGCCTTTGTATAAGGGTGCAGCGGGTTTTCATATAACTCGTCACTTCCCGAAAGCTCAACAAGGCTTCCTAAATACATGACACCAATGCGGTCGCTTATAAATTTAACCATTGATAAATCGTGAGCTATAAATAAATAAGTCAATTGCCGTACTTCTTGAAGCTGCTGCATGAGATTTACAATCTGCGCCTGAATTGAAACATCTAAAGCTGAAATCGCTTCATCTGCAATAATAAATTCCGGGTCGACTGCCAAAGCCCGTGCGATACCAATACGTTGTCTTTGCCCACCTGAAAACTCATGAGGATATCTGTTAGCATGTTCACGATGTAAACCAACTATTTCTAGAAGATGATATACTTTATCAAGTCGCTCTATACGACTTTTAGCTAGACGATGGATGTCAATGCCTTCTGCGATTAAATCTGCTACTGTCATGCGCGGATTTAATGATGCATAAGGGTCTTGGAAAACCATTTGCATTCTGCGATTTAATTTTTTTAGTTGGGCTTTTGATTTTTTTTCGTGAACATTTTCCCCTTTATATAAGACAGCACCAGATGTTGCTTCATAGAGGCGAATAATCGTCCGTCCTGTTGTCGACTTGCCGCAGCCTGATTCACCAACTAGTCCTACTATCTCACCTTTCATTATTTTAAACGAAACATTATTGACTGCTTGCAGCATTTGCTTTTTTCCTACTTTAAAATGCTTTGTTAAATTTTTAACCTCAATTAATAGTTCTTTTTTCTCAGCCATCAAAATGCACCTCCAAATGCACCTAAAGGTGAGGCTACCTTTGGAGCCCTTTCATCCAAAAGCCAACAAGCGGCTAAACCTGTCTCCGAATACTTTGTATATTCTGGCATATATTTTGTACAAACTGCCATCGTGTAAGGACAACGCGTTGCAAAAGCACAACCAAGGGGTGGTGAAGCTAAATTTGGCGGTGTCCCGGCAATGCTATAAAGCTTCCCTTTTTTTGTAGAAAGCTTTGGCATCGACGCTAGTAAACCCCATGTATATGGATGTTTTGGCTCATAAAAAATTTCCTCAACTGTACCTGTTTCAACGACTTTCCCAGCATAGACGACAAGAACCCGATCCGCGATATTGGCAACAACACCAAGGTCATGGGTAATCATAATAATCGCTGTCCTTATTTTTGCCTGAACATCCTTCATTAAATCTAGAATCTGCGCTTGGATTGTGACATCTAATGCAGTAGTCGGCTCATCGGCAATTAACACTTTAGGTTTACAGGCTAAGGCGATTGCGATGACAACACGTTGTCTCATCCCGCCTGAAAATTGATGGGGGTATTCGTTTTGGCGGATTTCTGGATTTGGAATTCCAACAAGACTTAACAGCTCTATAACCCTCTTTTTTACCTCAGTTTTACTTAAATGCTCGTGCTTCGTGAGCCCCTCCGCAATTTGTTTTCCTATTGTCATTGTGGGATTTAACGAAGAAAAAGGGTCTTGAAAAATCATTGAAATTTCCCCACCACGAATGGCCTGCATTTGTCTTTCATTATAGTTCAATAGGTTTGTTCCTTGATAGTAAATCTTCCCCTCCTCAATCGTAGCAATAGAAGGTGGAATTAAGCGCATGATCGCTTTAGACATTACAGACTTTCCTGAGCCGGATTCCCCGACGATGGCAAGCGTCTCTCCTTTTTTTAAATAAAAGTCAACACCGCGAACAGCCTGCACCACTCCAGAACATGTATGAAAAGAGACATGAAGATTTTTTACTTCTAAAATAGGATTCAATTGACCTTCCTCCTATCTTCGCATTCGAGGGTCTAACGCATCACGGAGACCATCCCCTACTATGTTAAAGCTAATCATGATTAAACTTATAATCACCGATGAAACGATTAACATATGTGGAAATATTCGCATTGTTTTGAAGCCGTCATTCACAATTGTTCCTAATGAAGCTATCGGCGGGCGTAATCCTAAACCTATAAAACTTAAAAAAGCTTCCGTAAAGATGGCACTAGGAATCGTAAACATTGTCGTTATAATAATGGCACCTGCTACATTCGGGATTAATTGTTTCCATAGCAATCTTTTATTACTTGCCCCTAAAGTTTTTGCTGCAAGCACAAATTCATGTTCTTTTAATTTCAAAATTTGTCCGCGAACAACACGTGCCATTCCAACCCAACCTGTTATCACCATCGCTAGTGTAATTGATAAAATTCCAGGCTGTAAAATAAGAATAAATAGAATGACAACGATTAAATTCGGAATCCCAACTAAAATTTCAATGATTCTCTGCATCACATTATCAATTCTTCCTCCATAAAAGCCTGAAATTCCGCCAAAGAGTACACCGATTATTAAATCAATCGCTGCCGCTAAAAACGCGATACAAAGAGAAATCCTCGTTCCTTGCCAAGTTCTTGCCCATAAGTCACGACCTAATGTATCCGTACCAAACCAATAATATTCGTCAATTCCTTTTTTTGCGTATTGATCAACACCAAGAATGTCAACACCGTTAAACGATAAAAAAGAAACATTCTCTAAAACTGGGATTTTCGGCGGCAAATTAGCCCGCCGCAAATCTTGTTCAACATGAGAATGTCCACCTAAAAATGGACCAACTATCGCAAGGATGACAATCATACTAATCATCATAAGGCCAATTAAGGCGCCCTTATTCTTTTTTAGTCTGAGCCACGCATCTTGTCCATATGTAAGACTGTTACGAGAAATTGCCTTATGGCCCTTTTCATCGATTTTCACAGGCTGAAATAAATCGCTTGTTATTGGATGATTTTCGCTACTCATGATTTTCATTATTCCCCCCCTGCTAAACGAATCCTCGGGTCAATCCATGCGTATAATAAATCGACAATAAAGACGATGACAATAAATAAGGCAGCATAGAATAATGTTGTTCCCATAATGACGGGATAATCGTTTGTCATAATTGACAGCACGAACTGTTCGCCAAGGCCTGGAACTCCAAATATTTTTTCAATGACTAAAGAGCCTGTCATAATATTAACGGCAAGCGGCCCAATAATGGTGATAACTGGAATTAACGCATTTCGAATGGCATGTTTAAAAACAATCGTAAGTTGGCCAAGACCTTTACCTTTTGCGGAAACGATATAATCCTGTCCCAAAACTTCCAACATTTCCGTTCTCATAAATCTTGCTACTTGGGCAATTACAAATACGGAAAGGGAAAGCGTTGGTAAAATCGTATATATATACCCTTCCCAAAAAGCAGCTGGTAAGAGCCGCCACTTTACGCTCATCCAATATTGCAAAAGTCCAGCGAACACAAATGAAGGGATTGACAAGCCAAGCACCGCTAAAATCATTGCCCCATAATCAATCATCGTATTATGCCTTAGTGCAGCGATCATTCCTAAAAACCCTCCCACCAACGTGCCAAAAACCAACGCTTGTCCACCTAAAAAAGCGGAAACTGGAATTCGTTCAGCGATTATTTTCGCTACTGGCCGCCCGTCATATTGAAAGGAAACACCTAAGTCCCCCTGTAATAAATTAGCAATATAAATCACATACTGCACAGCTACAGGCTTGTCCAAACCATAACGCTTATTCATTAATTCAATTTGATCCTCAGTCAATTTTTCATCATTAAACGGAGAGCCTGGTAAGGTTTGCATTAGAAAAAAAGTGAGTGTGGCGATGACTAAAAAAGTGAGTACCATATAAAAAAAGCGGTTTAGCAAATAACGGACCACTCCAACACCACCTCTTATTTTCCTTTCCCTTCAATATAAGTCCATTTAAAGCTGTATTGAGGGCCAAATGGATGTTCAAGCAAACTCTTCACATAATACTTTTGTAAAGCCGCTCGTCCACTTTGATAAAGTGGAGCCAATACGGCATCCTCTTTTAAAACAATCATTTCCGCATCCTGCAGGCTTTCAAACCGTACAGCCAAATCATCAAGATTGTTCATCGCATTGTTGATGATTTTGTCATATTCTCGATTTGAATAATTCGTTTTGTTATTACCGCCATCTGTTACCCACAGGTCCATATAGGTAAGCGGATCATGATAATCAGGACCCCAGCCCCAAAGTTGGATATCATAATCAATGGCATCATCTAGAGCAAGACGCTGCTTAAACGGCTGAATATTGATATTGATTGACAATCCCGGAAGATTTGATTCCAATTGATTTTTAATATATTCTGCTATCCTCTTTATTTCATCACGATCATTTATTAATAAATCCCAAGTAACCGTAGGAGAACCAGCCATTTGCCAATATTCTTTCGCTTCCTCTTTATTGTAGGAAACAATGTTTCCATATTTTGTGCGGAAATCTTCACCTGTTTTCGGGTGTTTCACAAATCCCGCTGGAAAAAAATAATCAGCTGGTAAAGAACCATTATTTAATAAATATAAAACAAAATCGTCTTTATTAATGGCGCGCTGCATCGCTTTTCGCTGCTCTATCGGAATGCGCTTTACATTAAACTTTAAGTACACCATTGACGGGACACTATACGTTTTAAAATCCGGGTGGTCTTTATACAACTCAACTAATTCTGCACTTAAGCTAGCACGGTCCGCTTGCCCTGTCTCAAAAAGATTTGTTTCTGTTGTTGAATCTTTAATAACTTTATAGTTGATTTGCGCTAAGTTTACCGTTTCTTTATCCCAATACTGTGGATTTTTCTTAAATGTCCAGCCGCTAGTCGTCCAATTGGTCATATAGAAAGGACCATTATAAAGCATTTTATCGGCATAAAGAGCATAGTCCTCCCCAATGGCTGCAACGAACTCCTCTTTTTGCGGAAAAAAGGTTGGAAACGCTGTTAAGCTAATAAAGTATGGCACAGGAATTTCAAGCGTAACTTCTAATGTTTTATCATCTAAAGCCTTCACGCCTAATCTTTCGACTTTTCCAAACAATGGGTTCCCTTCCGTTATAATCGCCTGAGCATTTTTGATAGGCTTCAGCAAATAGGCATAGGGGGAAAGTGTTTCCGGGTTTAATGCTTTTTTCCAAGCATAGATAAAGTCATTTGCTGTTACCGGGGAGCCATCACTCCAATTTGCATTTTCATTCAAAATAAAAGTAAGCACGCTACCATCATTATTTTTTATTACATCCTTTGCAACACCAGGCACTGGAGTATTTTCAGGGCCAAGCCGATACAACCCTTCAAAAACTTGATTCATAGCTACAAACGAGGCGCTATCATCTGCCCTTGTCGTATCCATTGTCGGTAATTCAGCAGACTCAAGCAAGTTTAAAACTTGTTCGTTTTCTTTTGCTCCGTTGCTCTCTATCTCTCCATTACTAAAACCACAAGCAGCTAGGATAATACTAAATAGGAATGTCATGATAAAGAGTAAAGACAATTTAGCCTTCATTTTATTAACCTCCTACTAGTAGTATTTTCCTTTTATATTTCATTTCATTCACAACTTGATTTTTATAAAACTGTTTACTATAATAAAAATCATCTTTCCAATTCAATATGATGATTGCAATGATAAAAGAAAAGTACATATCTTGAAGCTTATAGAGAGCTTGTGGTTGGTGGGAACAAGCAGTGAAGAGATATGGAATGGGCTTTTGAGCAACTGTACGTGAGGATGATTGACATCCTCGTCAAAGTGATTCTATTTAATAGAATAACAAGGGTGGCACCACGGTCCATTCGTCCCTTATTTGCGGGATGAATGGGCCTTTTTGTATAGAAAAAAATCAGGAGGAAATTTTTATGGCAATTATTTTTTCTGGCATTCAGCCAAGCGGAACATTAACATTAGGAAATTATCTTGGGGCAATGAAGCATTTTGTTGATTTACAGGACGAAAATCAATGTTATTTCTGTATTGTAGACCAACATGCGATTACTGTCCCGCAAGATCCAAAAGAGCTTCAAAAAAATATCCGCAGCCTTGCTGCACTATACATAGCGGTAGGCATCGACCCGGAGCGTTCTACCTTATTTATTCAATCGGAAGTGCCTGCCCATGCCCAACTAGGATGGGTTATGCAATGTATAAGCTACATCGGAGAACTTGAAAGAATGACGCAATTTAAAGATAAATCCGCTGGCAAAGAAGCTGTATCAGCAGGGCTTTTAACATATCCACCACTCATGGTTGCAGATATTTTATTATACAGTACAGATATTGTCCCAGTTGGCGAAGACCAAAAGCAGCATCTTGAGCTCACTCGCGATTTAGCTGAACGATTTAACAAAAAATATAGGGAAGTTTTCACTATTCCAGAAGTTAGCATCCCTAAGGTTGGAGCAAAAATTATGTCGCTCCAAGACCCGGTAAAAAAAATGAGCAAATCAGATGCCAATACAAAAGCGTTCATCTCCATGCTTGACACTGAAAAGCAAATTGAAAAGAAAATTAAGAGTGCCGTCACCGACTCAGAAGGGATCATCCGCTTCGACAAAGAAAATAAAGCTGGCGTTTCGAACTTACTAACAATTTATTCAATCTGTTCAAATCAATCTATCGAGGATTTAGAAAAGAAATATGATGGAAAAGGCTACGGAGAATTTAAAGCAGATGTAGCGGGAACAGTTATCGAAACGTTAAAACCGATTCAGGAAAGATACTACGAATTACTAGAATCTGAAGAGCTTGATCAATGTTTAGACCTTGGTGCTGAAAAAGCAAACGAAGTTGCCTCAAAAATGATGAAAAAGGTTGAAAAAGCGATGGGATTAGGAAGAAAACGAAAATAAAAGCAGGAAGCAGGAGACGGTTCGGTTCTCCTGCTTCCTAATTTACCTTTGTTCCTTGTTCTAATTCCCATAGCTTTTCAAAGAACGGTTGTCCTTTTACAAGGCGTTCACAAAGATGTTCATGACGCAGTGACCAACCATACTTTGTTTCCTCATATAATTTATTCCAGATATCATCAAAATTTTTCTGTTGAATTTCTTTATACTCAGCAGGATTCCATTCCGTATACCAGTATCGGATTTCAGCCGGATTACCAGTGGAGTGCAATTGATCAAGTGCCATAAATAATAATTGCTTTAATTGTCGTTCTTTCCGGGTGAGCCCCTTCATTAGGAATGGGGCAGGCGAAAGAATATGATACTCTTTTGAGCTTGCCCTCTGCTCAAACTCGTATATAGTCGGTTCTAAATCTCTAACCATTTCATAAACAAGCTGTTCTTGTCTTGGAATTAATCTGCTTTTTCTAATCGGGATATGATACCCTAAAGTATCCGCTGCTAAAATTCCAACTCCATCTGTAACGACAAAACAATAATCAAGCTGAATCCGTTCGTGATTTTTGCGTACAAAACTTTTTTGATATACGTCCTCTAGAAGCGTTTGCGGCAATTCAGACAAATCATTTTCAATATAATTGAATAACAGAGATTCTACCTTTATTAACGGTGTTTGGTCTAAAAGTTCTACGGTATCTTCCTTGCGCCATTCGTGAAAATAGCAAATATTATAACCATTCTCCTCCCCTTCAAACCAATTCACCCAAACATCGTGCAAATACAACATGTTTTACCCCTCACTTCACATCACTTTATTAAAAAATAGTATAGGCAGATACAGGGGAAAATATTCCAATCGGGGTAATTATTTCATTTCCTTTCAAATGGCAAATAGATACTTAAAGTAATAAAAAGAATACCAATTATAAAGAGATGGCACTCTATTTTTTTACTAATAAATTTAAAATAATCAAAATAGGACAAACCAATCGGGATGACATTCAAATAGGCAATAATTGATACTCCTCCTGCAACAGCCAGTCCAAATCCTATTAAAAAAATAAAGAGTCGAAAAATCATAGCCTATTTAATCCCCCTTTTGCTTGTCCCTTTTTTATCATTTGTATGAAGAAAGAAAAAAAATATGTGGGTGAAAACTAGAAGAAATGTAACTTATTTTATGATAATATTGTAAATAGGTGTCGAATCTAGTATGCTATAAGTCTATACATCTTTTTTAATAAAACTCTTTACTAATTAATAAAATGAGAGTAAATTAGTTGTTGTGTATTTAAGGAGAGGTGAAGATCAAGATGTCTTCAACGCGCATAGAGCGTAGAAAAAATATAGTGCAACAAAAACGAGCAGCAAAAAGGCGAAGAAAAAAAAGCCCTTTTAAAATCGGACTAATCGTTTTAACTTTTTTAATTGCCTTAATTGGCTATGGGGTTTTCCAATATTATAGTGGCTACATTTCCGCTTCCGGTGACAATGATTTGTCTTCTACTAACGGGAAAGGCGAAGAAGAAAATTCTTTCAATGGTGTAGAAGATTTAGATAAAATCAATGTTTTAATTCTAGGTATAGACTCAGGTCCTGAAGACAACGGTCGTACAGATACGCTTATGATTGCACAATACGATCCCGAAACCGGAACCGCAAAACTTGCTTCAATCATGAGGGATTCCTATGTTTCGATCCCAGGGTATAAAGATAATAAAATAAATTCTGCTTTTAGCCTCGGCGGACCAGAGCTAGTGCGGAAAACTGTAAAAGAAAACTTTGGCATTGATGTCCAATACTATGCATCGGTGAACTTTGATGGCTTTACTCAAGTTGTTGATGTATTGTCGCCTGATGGTGTAAATATTGATGTTGAAAAGAAAATGAAATATACGGATAGAGCTGGTGGATTATATATTAACTTCCAACCTGGTTTACAAAAATTAAACGGGAAAGAATTACTAGAATATGCCCGCTTCCGCCATGATGCTGAAAGCGACTTCGGAAGAGTGCGCAGACAGCAGCAAGTAATTGCTGCCATTAAAGATGAGCTCATTAGCATCAATGGAATCGCAAAGCTACCGAAAATGTTGGGGACTGCCCAGCCTTATATTGATACAAATTTAGGTTCAAAAACGCTTCTTGCTTTAGGAACAAACTTTTTAATGAATAAAAAAGACATCGAAACCATTCGCATTCCTATCGATGGGGCATTCGAAAACAAACGATACAGCCATGCAGGTGCAGTTTTGGAAATTGACCGGAAAAAAAATAAACAAGCTTTACAGGATTTCTTCTCGTCAACACAGGTTGTTTCTGAAGAAGTAAGCATGAATGAAATTGCAGCGGATGTCCAGTAAAAAAGAGGCTTGACCCCATGGGTCAGCCTCTTTTTTATTGCTCATATTTTTTAAAGATTAAAGAGACATTATGTCCGCCAAATCCTAATGAATTACTTAAAACTGCATTTACAGCTTGTTTTCTAGCTTGATTAGGGACATAGTCTAAATCACATTCTGGGTCTGGCGTTTCTAAATTCATCGTCGGCGGAATAATTCCATCTGTAATAGCTTTTACAGAAAAAATAGCTTCAACCGCGCCAGCCGCACCTAAAAGATGGCCTGTCACAGATTTTGTCGAGCTTACAGCCATTTTATAAGCATGCTCACCAAAAACTTCCTTCACAGCCATTGTTTCATATTTATCATTATAATCTGTACTTGTACCGTGAGCGTTCATATAGTCGATTTCTTCCGCTTTCAGTCCAGCATCTTGAAGAGCCATCTTCATCGCCCTTGCGCCGCCTTCACCGCCTGGTGCTGGAGCTGTAATGTGATAGGCATCACCAGTCGCACCATAACCAACGATTTCAGCATAAATTTTTGCACCACGTGCTAATGCAGATTCTAATGATTCTAACACTAAAATTCCTGCACCTTCGCCCATAACAAACCCATCGCGATTTAAATCAAATGGGCGGCTTGCTTTACTAGGATCTGGATTCGTAGATAATGCCTTTGCCATACAAAAACCAGCAAAAGACATATTTGTAATTGGAGCCTCTGTTCCACCAGTAATCATGTAATCTGCATCGCCACGCTGGATGACCTTAAAAGCATCACCAATCGAGTTTGCTCCAGAAGCACACGCCGTTGTCGTACATGCATTAATTCCTTTTGCACCTAGCGCAATTGATACTTGTCCTGCAGCCATATCAGCAATCATCATTGGTACATAAAATGGACTTACACGGCGATAGCCTTTTTCAAGGAAATTCTTGTGTTGCTCTTCATGTGTCTCCATCCCGCCGATACCGGAACCAATCCAAACGCCAACTCTTGTGGCAATTTCATCGGTAATTTCCAAGTTTGCATCCTTGACAGCCATTATTGCTGCCGCAAGTGCATACTGTGTAAAACGGTCCATTCTTCTTGCTTCTTTTTTATCGATAAAATCCTCGGGTTTAAAATCTTTTATTTCACCTGCTACTTTTGCAGGGAATACTTCTTTATCTACTCTTGTTACCTCACAAACCCCTGAGATACCATTAACCACATTACTCCAAGTCGTATCTACATCAAGGCCACAAGGCGTAACTGCACCAAGACCTGTTATTACAACTCGTCTTTTTTCCATAAAAACATGACACCTTTCATTTTTTTATTTACAATCTAAACATACTTCTATAGTGAACTACATAATTCCTGCTTCTTATTTACCCCATTTTAACGCGATTGCTCCCCAAGTCAAGCCGCCGCCAAAACCAACCATAACAATTATATCATCATCTTTGATTTTTCCGTTATGCAATTCTTCAACAAGTGCAATCGGGATTGAGGACGAGGAAGTATTGCCGTATTTATCTACTATTTTTGACATTTTTTCCTCTGGAAGTTCTAACCGTTGTCTTGATGCCTCCATGATGCGAATGTTTGCTTGATGTGGTACAAGAAAGTCAACATCCTCCTTTGTTAGCCCTGCTTTTTCAATGACATTAACAGCTGATTCTCCCATTTGTCGAACTGCAAATTTAAATACCTCTCTGCCGTTCATCATGATGTATTCATCTTGGTAAAGATGCTTTCCACCAACACCATCCGCGCCTAATTCGAATGATAAGATTCCTCTGCCTTCGGAAACAGGCGCCATTATAGCCGCCGCAGCGCCATCACCGAATAAAACTGCCGTATTGCGGTCAGACCAATCAGTAATTTTTGAAAGCTTTTCAGCGCCAACAACAAGCACGTTCTTGTATGTACCAGTTCGAATAAATTGTTGCGCTGTAACCATTGCGTACATAAAACCTGCACAAGCAGCACCGATATCCATCGCAGCCGCATTTTTCGCCCCTATTTTTTCTTGAACTAAACAGGATACTGACGGAAACGGAGAATCTGGTGTTACCGTTGCCACGATGATTAAATCAATATCCAAAGCCGTAATCCCAGCATCAGCAATAGCTTTCTCAGCTGCGAAAACTGCCATTTGAGAAGTGTTAATGTCATCATCGGCAATTCGTCTTTCTTTTATCCCTGTTCTCGTTTGAATCCATTCATCAGATGTATCTAAAATCTTTTCTAAATCAGCATTTGTCACTACTTTTTCAGGAAGATATCGGCCAATCCCTATTATTCCAGCGTTCACGCGAAGCATCTCCTTTGTATAAAATCACCTATTATCACCAAATATTATGACTTGGTACTAATATAGTAAAACATTTCATTTTATTTGTCTATTAAAAGAGGCCGACTTTTTATGTCAACCTCCACATGCTTACTTATTTTGATTGGCCTCAGAAGCACCGAGCGCATAAGCATCATTCATAACCTTTAAAAGCACATCAAGCATCGGTTGCATCATATCGATGTTTACTTCCATGCCTTTTTCCTTTAGCATCATTTGCGCTTCAGGCATATACTTCATCGCAATTTGGATAAATTTAAAATTTCTTTCTTGTTCCATCGTTAAGCACCTCTTACTCTTTTCTTAATTCTTTACTTGGTAATTCACCAGTTAACTTATACAATTCAACGGCTTTATTTATATCATTTTTAAAGTCGTTAGGTATTTCGGAACTAAATTCCCCCAACGAAATAACGCCTTCTTGGAAATCATACGATTTAATTCCATGCTTAAATTTACCTGAGACGTATTCGGTTGCTACTAATTCATAAACTTTTTCAACTTGTTGAATTGTGCTTGTAAGTACAGTAGAATCCCCTAAATCCGATTGATCGGAAACATAGCCAATCGCATAATGACCATCTTCTTTAATTGCTTCAATGACTGGAAGATTGAACAGGTCGCCTGCTGGATAAAAGACATCTACCCCAGCCTCTTCCATTTCTTTGTATGCTTTTAGCGCTACTTCTTTATTGCTCCAGCTTTTTGTGTTATAAACGGAAACATCAACGGTATGATCCTGATATTTTGCCCCATCAACAAAGCCTTTTATTTCTGGCAGCCAATTAAAGGCCGCAATCACACCAATATGTTTCGTTTTACTCATTTTCGCTGCAATCATCCCGCTAAAAAATCCAACCGCCTGCGATTCAAATTTAATGCTTGTCACATTCTCAGCAGTAAAACTCCCATTAAAATATACAAAATCAATGGAGGGATAATTGTTATGTAAATCTTCAAAAAAAGGGCCAAACTCACTGCCATGTCCAAATACAAGACTGACTCCTTCCTCTTCAAATTCATCCAGAGCAGCTTTAACATCACTTTTCGTATTCATTCCCTCTTTATAGTATACGTCTACTTTTAATGCTGATTGGATTTTCAAGAGTCCGTTGTAGCCTTTACTACCCCATACTGGGTCATTAATCGTTTCAGGTAAAAGTAAGCCAACCTTTGTATTTGTATGTTTACTAACGGGTTGTCCACAAGCAGCCAACAAAAATATTGCCGTTAAAAGTAACAAAAGAAGCTTTTTCAAAACAAGCCCCTCCCTATTATAACCTTCTCTCTATTTGTCTAACATTTCTATTTTACTATTCGAATGTGAAGTTGTAAAAGGTTATCAACAATTTGATTAGTTTTTCTCTTTAAATCAGTCCAAAATCTCTTAACCTTTCAATATACTTATAATGTTCTTCTTGTGCCTTAATTCCATCAGCAATGGGGGTTTTTATAAATTTACTAAAAATGTGCGGATGATTAGGAATTTCTATTTTAGTTTCATTCTCCTTTGGTGGATTTTTGGGATGTTTTTGTAAAAAATTAAAGCCCTCATGCCATTGATTTTTTTTATTGCTGCTTATGATGATTGTTTTATTTTTCAGCTGGCTATGTGGAATATAAACTAGTATTTCCGCTAAATCATTGATGAAAATCGCATCTTCTTGGATCGGATCTAATGATGGTAAAGTAACCCCTTGAATCAGTTGTTGGAACGTCATCGAAGTGGGCTGCCATGGACCATAAATTGTTGGGAGTTGTAAAATAACAAAGGTAAATATTGGATTTTCTTGACTGTATTTTTCGATTTCAATTTCTTCTGCAGCTTTCAGCATACCGGTTAAATTACGAGGATTTTTTTTGAATACTTCATAAGATGAAAGATAAATAAATTGGCAGTTACCTTCTTTGCAATAGTCCATTACTTGCAGCAATATAATTTTTCTTGTTAACATTTTATCATTAATATTATCCTCATTCACTTCTTGATCATCTAAGCAAAAATAGAGACAATCACATTTTTCCGCTACATCTTTGAAAACAACTTCCTCTACTTGTTCATTACGATATACAAAATGACTGTTTCTAGCAATCTGGGCCAACTTTTGTTCTTGAACTTTTGCATTTCGCCCCTCTATATAGTCAATACCAATCACTTCATACTCTTCCTCTAAAAGACATTCACATAGAGCAAAACCGATAAATCCCAATGCACCAAGCACTATGGCCTTTTTCATTAGAAGTCCCCCAATAATTCTTTTTTCAAACATTATTATGCATAACAAAAATATTTAGAATAAGAAAAATAAGGCCAGATATTGCCTTATTTCCAATAATTCTATTTTATAATAGTTGTTCATGCTTTTTTAGAAAAGCAATAACATTATCTGTAATATGAAATCTTTTCTCAAATAAGTGCAAAGAAAGTTCGATTGGGGCACCTTGTTGCTTTCGAATTTTCTCATATAAACGACTATGCTCAAAAGCTGGGTATAGCACTCTATTTGTACAATGCCAAATTTTCACAGGTACTTTCGATATAAACTTGGATACATCAAAATTTTCAATCACTTCTTTTTCAATTTGTATTTCTTCAATTTTATATGAAACAGCTATTTCATTAATGATTCGTTTGAAAAATAATTTATTATTTTTTTCCGTTTTAATAAAACCTTTTAAATCAATGCAAGGGCTTAGCATTGCAACAGATCTTAATGAAGGTCCCATCTCCTCCATCAATTGGAGCACAGCAAGCGTACCCATACCTTCAGCAATAACATGGATTTTGTCGTTCACGATTTCTTTACGTATTACCATATTATACAACTGTTTTAGTAGATTAACGGCACTAGGACTTCCCCAATGTCTGCCAAATAAATTAGAATAAAAAACGGTATAGCCTTCATCTCTGAATCTCTCAATCATTTGAAACCGATCACGATTTTGAATCCAAACACTTGTAGTCTCATCAACAAAATGGTTTTGGTCACCGACAAGTAAAATTGCAAAACCATTTGGGCGTTCAGGAAGGTGGATTATGTTCCATTGGTCGTCAATTTTGAAAAAGCGCTGATTGAGCTTCATCATGTTCCTCGCCTCTTTACTCTTGTACATACAATTCTAATGTATGTCATATTTTTAAAAAAGCAAAGGTTTTTACCTATTTTTTTTATCGAAAATATGATAATATGGTTTTACAATGTGCTTATAAACGAGGTGAGAAGATAATGCGTATTTTTTGGACTATTTTTTGGACTTTTGCATTAAGCCAAATGCTTGTATATGTTGTTAGCAGTATGACAGGTAGTACATACGATTTCATGCAAGGGGTTTTTCTTTGTGTTGTATTTTCAATTATCGTTATTTTTCTTGGTGAAGCTGGCGTACCGAACGAACCACATGAATCACACCACTAAGATTGATAAGCAAAGAAACAAAGAGGCGAATCGAACGATTCGACCTCTTTTTTATTTTTTAACAGTAATTTGCAATTCCCCATCTTCAACATCAATCACAACATCAGCGCCGTCTGTAATCGTTCCTGCAATAATTTCCCTTGCTACTTTCGTTTCAATAAAATGCTGGATAAATCGTTTTAATGGGCGAGCACCATATACTGGATCAAAACCTTCATTTACAATAAACTCTTTCGTTTCCTCAGTAAGCGCTAATTTAATTTGGCGGTCATCAAGGCGTGTTTGTAATTCCTGAACTAATTTTTCAACAATACCAGAAATTTCTTTCACAGTTAAAGGTTTAAATAAAATTGTATCGTCCACCCGATTTAAAAATTCAGGGCGAAAATGACGGCGAAGTTCAGCTATTACTTTTTCACGAACCTGCTCTGAAATTTGACCACTTTCAGTTAATCCTTCTAATAAGTTAGCAGAGCCGATATTCGATGTCATGATGATTACTGTATTTTTAAAATCGACAAGACGGCCTTTTGAGTCGGTGATTCTGCCGTCATCAAGCATTTGCAGTAAGACATTAAATACTTCGGGATGGGCTTTTTCAATTTCATCTAATAAAATAACCGAGTATGGCTTTCTGCGTACAGCTTCCGTCAGCTGCCCACCTTCTTCATAGCCGACATAGCCTGGAGGGGCGCCGATTAATCTTGAAACAGCATGTTTTTCCATATATTCAGACATATCAATGCGAACGATGTGCTCTTCGCTATCAAACAAGCTTTCTGCTAAAGCTTTCGCTAGTTCAGTTTTACCCACACCAGTTGGACCAAGAAAAATGAAGGAACCAATCGGCCGGTTAGGGTCTTTTATACCAGCTCTTGCTCTAATGACGGCATCAGCAACAAGCTGAACAGCCTCATCTTGACCAATGACACGCTCATGTAAAATTTGATCCAAGCGGAGCAGTTTTTCCCGTTCCCCTTCAACAAGCCTAGATACTGGAATGCCTGTCCAGCGCCCGACGATTTCAGCCACTTCTTCATCTGTAACCTCCTCGCGTAATAGGCGTCCTTCTTTTTCGGATTTTGCTAACTCTTGTTCTCTTTCTTTTAACTGTTTTTCAAGGGCGGGAATTTTGCCATGCCTTAATTCGGCAGCTTTATTTAAATCATATTTCGCCTCAGCCTCCTCAAGCTCTCGTCTTGTTTTTTCGAGCTGTTCTCTTAACTGCTGTAGGGTTTGCAGTTCTTTCTTCTCCTCATCCCATTTTGCTTTCATCGCATGGGCTGTTTCTTTAAAATTTGCCAACTCTCTCCGCAACGCCTTTAGGCGTTCAATACTTGCTTCGTCTTTTTCTTTGCTTAGTGCTGCCTCTTCAATTTCCAATTGCATAATCTTACGGGTCACTTCGTCTAAATCAGATGGCATTGAGTCTATTTCCGTCCGAATTGTTGCACATGCTTCGTCTATGAGATCAATTGCTTTATCAGGTAGGAAGCGGTCTGTAATATAGCGGTCTGACAAAACAGCAGCAGTCACAAGCGCCCTGTCATGGATATTCACACCATGGTGAATTTCAAACCTTTCTTTTAGTCCCCTTAAAATGGAAATCGTGTCTTCCACTGTTGGCTCTTCCACAAGCACTTGTTGAAACCGTCTTTCAAGTGCAGGGTCTTTTTCAATATATTTGCGATGCTCATCTAAAGTTGTCGCCCCAATACAGTGCAGCTCACCACGTGCAAGCATCGGCTTTAACATATTTCCGGCATCCATTGCCCCTTCCGCTTTACCGGCACCGACAATTGTATGAATTTCATCAATGAATAATAAAATTCTGCCATCGCTCTTTTTTACTTCGTTTAACACTGCTTTTAATCTTTCTTCAAATTCCCCACGATATTTTGCTCCTGCTACAAGGGCACTCATATCTAAAGCAAAAATTGTTTTGTCTTTTAATCCTTCAGGAACGTCTTTACGGACAATCCGTTGTGCTAGCCCTTCAACAATTGCCGTTTTACCGACACCAGGCTCGCCAATTAAGACAGGATTATTTTTTGTTTTTCGCGATAAAATTCGGATTACTCGTCTAATTTCAGCATCACGGCCGATGACTGGGTCGATTTTTCCCCTTCTAACATCTTCCACTAAATCCCGCCCATATTTTTTCAAAGCATCATAAGTAACCTCTGGCGTCGGACTTGTTACTCGTTGATTGCCACGCACTTCTGAGAGCACTTTTAACAATGCTGACCGATTGAAGCCGATATGCTTAAAGATTTTTGCTGCTTCTGTCGATGGTTTTTCATCTGTCATCGCAAGGAGCAAATGTTCAACAGAAATATATTCATCCTTAAGATGGGTAGCTTCATCCTCGGCCCGCACTAATAATGCTTGTAACCTTTGGGTGATATAGACTGCACTCGTTTCTACACCTGAACCTGAAACATGCGGAAGCTTACCTAAGGCTTCTTCAGTTAGGGTGACCACTGTATTTGTGTTCATATTTAGTTTTTGTAAAATACTATTTGTGATACCATCTTCTTGGGTAAGCAATGAAAATAATAAATGTTCAACATCTACTTGTTGATGGCCTTTTCTAACTGCTAGCGACTGTGAATTAACAAGTGCCTCTTGCGTTTTTTCCGTCATTTTGTTCATATCCATAAAATAGTCCCCCTATACCTAGGATTAATTTGACCAATTTTGACCTATCTATATTATAGGACATTTTAAGAAAAAAATACAAGTAAAAACCCACCTGAATCTTGTCAGGCGGGTTGTAATCTCATTATTTAAATTTACTCGCATATGTCCATACGCGGTTATGGTTTGAGTTTTCTGGGAAACGATCCCCAACTTCCAGTCTTACCGACCTCGGTTTCAGGACGTTTGATCCCGTTTCACCAATTTCAACATAAATACCATTATTCGGTGCCTTTTGCCCCGCACGGAATTGACGCGGTTGCCCCATTACAATGACCTCCTTTAATTAAAGGTTCAGTCATAGTTTATCCGATTACCGTTAATTCATGCTTTGTCAATATTATTTATTTAATAAACCTAAAATCACCGCTTTTTGCACATGGAGACGGTTGCCAGCTTCTTGAACAACGACAGAATGTGGTCCATCGATGATTTCTGCTGTTACTTCTTCACCACGATGTGCAGGTAGGCAATGCATGAACGAGTAATCTGCTTTCGCATACTGCATAAGCTCAGCATTCACCTGGTACGGTTGCAGCTTTTCAATTCTTTCAGCAGCTTCGTCTTCAAAGCCCATACTTGTCCACACATCTGTATAAATGAAATCGGCACCCCTTACAGCCTCGATTGGGTCATTGATAACTTCAATCACTGCGCCAGTTTCAGCAGCAAATTTTTTGGCAATTTCGACTACTTCAGCTTTTGGTTGATATTCCTCAGGACAAGCAACGATACAGTCAAGGCCAACCTTTGCAGAGCCAATCATTAGTGAATGGGCGACATTATTGCCATCGCCAACATAGACAAGCTTATGGCCTTTGAAGCTTCCTTTTAATTCATAAACAGTCATTAGATCCGCTAAAGCCTGACATGGATGGTAATCATCTGTTAACGCATTAATAACTGGAATCGTTGCATGTTTCGCTAATTCAACAATACGTTCATGTTCATGTGTGCGAATCATAATAATATCATTGTACTCTGACAATACTTGAGCCGTATCAGAAATAGGTTCCCCTCTTCCTAATTGCGAATCTTTCGTGCTTAAAAAAATCGCATGCCCACCTAATTGCGTCATCCCTGCTTCAAATGACACACGTGTACGTGTTGATGATTTTTCAAAAATCATCACCATTGTTTTACCTTTTAATACGTCTAAATGCTGACCAGCTTTATGCATTTTTTTTAATTCTACAGCTGTTTTAATAATATCAATCATTTCTTCTTGAGTTAAATCAATTAATGTTAATAAATCCTCCACATGTAATTTCGGCGCAGTAATACTTGCTGCTAAATTCACTTAAACCACTTCTCTCTCTATATTTATTTTCGCCAACCAATCTTGGATGGAATTCACACTAAAATTACTTTCTTTAAAACCAATTAAAAATCCTTCCACTGTCTCCCATTCTGTAAAAATATAAAGTCGATATTTTAAGGCTAACTGGCGCTTCTCAATTACTAAATCCGTTTTCTCTTTAGACAAACTAATCAATGCAAGTGCGTTTGGATGTTGCACCCATTTTTCATAATCCTTTTCGATTGCAATTGTTAAGCCTGCATTTTCAATTAGTTCGCTACTATATTCGATGAATTCAAAATTTAAATCGCTGGCATCAATGAAAATTTCATTTTTGTTATGGGATTTTTGTTCGTTCCAGTGAAAGACTTTATAGAACGCTTCTTGCTTCGTTTCAGCGATGGCTATACCTTCACCAGTTGATTTCATTTCCGGCCCTAATATTGGGTCCAAGCCAGCCAGTTTTATTGTTGAAAATACTGGATACTTAATCGTAATAAACGGACGGTCAGGTAGAAGTCCTTTTTGATCAGTAATCTCATTTAAGTATTTCCCAAGCAATAATTTTGTCGCAATTTGAATAACTGGTACACCAGTTACTTTGCTCAAAATCGGAACTGTTCTGCTTGCTCTTGGATTGACTTCTAATACATAAACAACCCCATCCGAAAGAACAAATTGAATATTCATAATTCCTTTAAAATTAAGCTCTGTCGCAATTCGTTTCGCATACTCAGCCATAAGTCCTTTCTCTTGTTCCGAAATTGAAATCGAAGGTAATATCGCAGTACTATCTCCAGAGTGTACGCCTGCTTTTTCGACATGCTCGATAATTGTTGGAATTAAAATCTCCTTGCCATCAGTCAATACATCAACTTCTGCTTCCTTCCCAGCTACATAGGCATCAAGTAAAATTGGGAACACTGTTGCTCCTTGCCCCTCGATTAATTGCTCCAATTCCTGTTCGTTCTTTAAAATAATCATCCCTTTTCCACCAATCACATAGGATGGTCTTAACAGAATTGGATATCCGATCTGTGCAGCTTTTTCTTTTAAGTCATCGGTATTTACTGCTATTTCACCAGGTATATGCGGAACATTTACTTTACGTAAAAGTTGATAAAAGCGATCGCGGTCTTCTAGCTGGTCGATAACATCCTCATTCGTTCCAAGAATATTGACACCAGCCTTTTCCAGTGCAGAAACTAAGTTAATCGCTGTTTGACCACCAAACTGAACAATTACATCATTTGTCCCTTCAACTTCAAGAACATTCAAGACATCTTCTAATGTTAGCGGCTCAAAATATAAACGATCTGCCATTTCGTAGTCCGTACTCACCGTTTCCGGATTGTTGTTAATCATTATCGTTTCAAAGCCTTCATCTTGAAGAGCCAAAACACCATGAACAGAGCTATAGTCAAATTCAATTCCTTGACCGATACGGATTGGACCAGAACCAATAATACATACTTTTTTCTTGTCGCTTTTTTCAACCTCACACTCACCAAAATAGCTTGAATAGTAATAAGGTGTATTAGCTTCAAATTCAGCGGCGCATGTGTCAACCATTTTATAGGTGGCGCGAATAGTATAGCTTTTTCTTACTTCACGTATCTCAGCTTCCGTAACATTCCAAGCAGACGCTAGATATGCATCCGAAAAACCATATTTTTTAATTTTTTTCATAAATTCTTCTGAAACATTTTCAAATAAATAGCTGTCTATTTCTTGTTCCATTTTAATTAAACGCTTGAAACAAGCAAGGAAAAAAGAATTAATTTTTGTTTCTTGTTCAATCCTTTTTATATCAACGCCTCTTCTGATTAATTCTAAAATAGCAAAAAAGCGGCGGTCATCTGCATTTTTAACAATGGACATAAGTTCAGCTTCGACCATTTTCCCGGTTGCTGAATGCTTTAAGCCCTTTGTGTCAAGCTCTAATGAACGAACACCTTTTTGGATGGCACTTTCTAAATTCCGATCAATTGCCATCACTTCTCCAGTTGCTTTCATTTGCGTCCCTAAAAGGCGATTGGCGTTAGGAAATTTATCAAACGGCCAACATGGAAATTTTACAACAACATAATCTAAAGAAGGTTCAAAGCTAGCATAAGTATGTCCTGTAACTGGGTTTAATAATTCAGCTAATGTGTAACCAAGGCTTAATTTCGCAGCAATGCGGGCAATTGGATAACCAGTTGCTTTTGAAGCAAGTGCTGAAGATCGGCTTACACGAGGGTTGACTTCAATTAAATAATAATTTTTGCTAACTGGGTCTAACGCAAATTGGATATTACAGCCGCCGATAATGCCAAGAGCGCGAATAATTTTTACTGAAGCAGCTCGGAGCATTTGAAATTCAACATCAGTCAATGTTTGCGATGGCGCAACAACGATTGAATCCCCTGTATGTATGCCAACGGGATCGATGTTTTCCATGTTGCAAATCGTAATACAAGTATCACTTGCATCACGCATCACTTCAAATTCAATTTCTTTAAAGCCAGCAATACTTTTTTCAATTAAACATTGCGTAATTGGGCTGGCATCAAGACCGCTTCTGACAAGGTCAATGAATGTATTATAATCTTGGGCAATTCCACCGCCAAATCCACCTAATGTATAGGCAGGGCGAACAATAATTGGAAAACCGACTTTTTTCGCAAAGCTTAATGCTGCTTCTATATTTTCGACAATTTCACTTTCAGGTACAGGCTCATTAAGCTGATGCATTAATTCACGAAATGCTTCACGGTCTTCACCTTTTTTAATCGATTCAATTGGGGTGCCTAATAATTTCACACCATACTTTCCTAATACGCCTTTTTCATGGAGAGAAAAAGCTAAGTTTAAGCCTGTTTGCCCTCCAAGTGTGGCTAAGATGCCATCTGGCTTTTCTTTCGCAATTATTTTTTCGATTGCTTGGACTGTAAGCGGCTCAAAATAAACGGCATCTGCGTTTGCTTCATCCGTCATAATTGTCGCTGGGTTGTTGTTCACTAAAATAACGCGGCAGCCTTCTTCTTTTAATGCTAAGCAACCTTGAGTGCCAGCATAATCAAACTCAGCTGCCTGCCCAATAACAATCGGACCTGATCCAATTACGAGTACTGTCTTGATGTCATTACATTTAGGCATAAGCTTTTTCTCTCCTTGCACTCATCATCAAGCCTACAAAGTCGGCAAATAACGAAGATGTGTCACTTAATCCCGGATGTGCTTCAGGATGGAATTGCACCGAAATAATCGGCAATATTGCATGAATCATTCCTTCAACAGATTGATCATTGACGTTTACATACCTTACGGAAAATCCCGTTCCTTTTAAACTATCATCATCAACGACGAATGTATGGCTTTGTGATGTCATAAATACTTTTTTCTGAACTAAATCAATGACAGGTTGATTGGCACCGCGGTGACCAAATTTTAATTTTTTTGTATTGCCGCCAAAGGCTAAGGCCAGCAACTGATGTCCTAAACAAACCGCAAGTGTCGGATAATTTAGCACTAATCTTTTAACAACCGGCAAATGGAAAGCCATTTGTTTCGGATTGCCCGGGCCATTAGAAAGCATAATACCGTCTGGATTTAATGATTGAACAGTTTCAAAGGAAGTATTATATGGAACAACTGTAACTTTGCAGCCTACATGATTTAATGAAGTAACAATCGATTTCTTATAGCCAAAATCTAGTAATACTACATGATAAGAGCTCGTTCCGTATGTCTCCATTTGTTTCGTTGAAACTTCACTTACGAGCATTTTTTCTTCAGCCTGATATTTGTCAAGGGCTACCTCATCGGGATGTGATACCATCTGCCCTCCCATAACTCCGTGTTTACGAAGTCTTTTGACGACGGCACGTGTATCAATATTTTCCAAAAGGGGAATATTCCACTTTTGTAAATAGCCAGCAAATGTACTCATCGCTTCATAATGATGATAATCATCACTGCATTCGCTGACAATAACCCCAGAAACTTGCGGAATTACACTTTCAAAATCTACTTCATTTATTCCGTAATTACCGATTAACGGATAGGTGAAAACGACGATTTGACCTTTAAAGGAAGGATCTGTTATAACCTCTTGATAACCAGTCATCCCTGTAAAAAAGACTACTTCACCCTGAAGTGGCTCATTTGGTTTTTGACCAACCCAATCCCCTTCGAATTGATCACCGTTTTCTAAAACAAGATACCCTTTCACTTTATGTGCACCCCCACGACGTATAATTATAACAAGAAAGGTATTTTTATTCATAGATATTCAAAAATATGCAGCCTTATGAGATAAGGCTACAGAAATAGTTTAATGTAATACATGTACGTGAAATGTTTTTGTTAGTATGTTGACCGCTTGATCAATTTCTTCGTACGATACTGTTAACGGTGGCAATAATCTTATGACCTTTGGACCGGCTACTAAAACTAGTAAGCCTTTTTTGTGAAGCTCTGTGATGATTGGCCCGACATCCTCGTCACATTGAATGCCAATGAGCAAGCCTTTCCCTTTAACCGCTTGAACGATTGGAGCATCACTGAGCTGCTCTTTCAACTTTCTGATTAAATAGTCGCTTTTTTTACTTACTTCTTCTAAAAATTCTGCCTGAAAGATTTCCTCTAATGTAGCCTTGGCAGCGGCCATCGCTAATGGCGTTCCACCAAATGTAGAACCGTGTGTCCCCGCACTAAACGTATCCTGCAAATGTGCCTTGCCAATCATCGCCCCTACTGGAAACCCACTTCCGAGACCTTTAGCGACAGTAATAATATCTGGTGAAAGGTCTGCATGTTCATAAGCAAATGCTTTGCCTGTTCTACCAATACCAGTTTGCACTTCATCAATAATGAATAATGCACCAAATTTTTCACATAATTCCTGACATTTTTGCAAAAATGCATATTCCCCTTGGTTTACGCCGCCCTCACCTTGAATCACTTCAAGCATGATCGCGGCAACATCGTCCCCCATTGCAGCTTCAATAGCTTTTTCATCATTATATGGCAAATAAACAAATTCCTGTAATAGAGGACCAAATCCGTTATGAACTTTTTCTTGTCCAGTTGCTGTCATTGTTGCAAAAGTTCGACCATGAAAGGATTGCAAAAATGTAATGATTTTAAGTCTTCCTGTATGTTTTCGAGCCATTTTAATGGCAGCTTCATTCGCCTCAGCTCCACTATTGCAGAAAAAAACATAATCACCACATGAATTTTGTGTTAATAGTTCAGCAACCACTTCTTGATGGCTTGCTTGAAAAAGATTTGATACATGCCATATTTTATTTAACTGTTCCTCAATCGCTTTTTGTACTTTAGGTGGGCGATGCCCTAAATTACAAACAGCAATCCCAGATATAAAGTCTAAATATTCTTTTCCATTTTTATCAATAACTTTCGTGCCTTGCCCTTCTACAATTTCAATATCCCAACGAGCATAGTTTGGAAATAAGGCTCCCATTATTTTTCACCTACCAATTTTTGTCCCAATTATTTGACCGTCATTTACGATTTTTGCATCTTTCCCATTTACGATAATAACTTCCTGTAAATCTCCAGTAAGCGAATCAATCGCCGCTTTTACTTTTGGAATCATTCCACCATAGATTGTGCCATCCTCAATTAAAACTTCAATTTCTTTTGGAGTGATTTCTGCAATCATCTTGCCATCTTTCAGAATACCTGGAACATCCGTAACAAATAAAAGCTGTTCTGCACCAATCGCCTTCGCAACCGCACCAGCCGCGGTGTCGGCATTAATATTATAGCGTTGATCCGCATCATCAACGCCAATCGGGGCGATGACTGGAACAAAGCCAATTGAAACTAGCTCTAATAAAAAGCTTGCATTTATATTCTCTATTTCACCGACATAGCCAAGCTGTTCGAAATTAATTGGCTTTGCTTTGAGTAGCTGCCCATCAACACCTGCTAAACCAATCGTTTTTACACCCGTTTTTTGTAGTCTTCCCACTATCGTTGTATTAACTTTCCCGGCCAATACCATTTCAACAACTTCCATCACTTCTGCGGTTGTTTTTCTTAGTCCATCAACGAATACAGATTCTATATTTAAGGAGGTAAGCATTTCGCCGATTGCCGGCCCTCCGCCATGGACGATCACTGGTTTTTTGCCTAATTTCACTAAATCGGCAATGCTTTCAAAAAATTCATCACTAAGCTCTGTTAATGTACTTCCGCCACATTTTATTAAAATAATATCGTTCAAGCTTTGCTTCCCCCTTTCTTAGCCCTTCAAAATTTTAAAATTAAGAACGGTAACTTGCATTAATGCGTACATAATCATAGGATAAGTCACAGCCCCAAGCTTTTCCTTTGCCTTCGCCAATGTGAAGATTAACTTTAATGACAACATCTTCACCTTTTAAATAATTCGTCGCATCTTCTTCTGAAAATGGAAGCGGCTGTCCTGCTTTCAGCATTTGAATGTCACCGATAAAGACATCGACTACATTCGGATTGACTTCGGCACCACTATAGCCAACAGCACAAATAATCCGGCCCCAATTTGCATCTTCTCCGTGTACAGCTGTTTTTACTAATGAAGAGCCAACAACGCTTTTTGCGATTTTCCCGGCATCATCGTCCGTCCGCGCACCTTCAACTTGGACTTCAACAAGCTTCGTAGCTCCCTCACCATCTCGCGCAATTTTTTTCGCTAAATCTTCACAAACCTTTTCGAGTGCTTTATAAAATAAATCCCATTCAGGATGTTCAATTGTTAATGTCCTATTCTCTGCCATTCCATTTGCCATGACAAGCACCATGTCATTTGTTGATGTATCTCCATCAACAGTAATGCGGTTAAATGTTTTATTCGTAATATCGCTAAGCGCTTTTTGCAAAACTGTTGATTCAATATTTGCATCAGTTGTTACGAAACCAAGCATTGTTGCCATATTTGGGTGAATCATACCTGAGCCTTTTGCCGCCCCAGCAACTGTAACCATCTTCCCATCAACTTCGATTTGATAGCAAGTTGTTTTCGGAACAAGGTCAGTCGTTAAAATTGCTTTGCTGAAAAGCTCGCCACCTTCTAAAGAAGCGACTGGCTCCAACTGATCAACCCCTGTTGAAATCTTATCCATCGGCATTAATTCACCAATGACCCCTGTTGAGGCAACAGCTACATAATGCTCTGGCAATGAAAACCTTTCCGCTACTTCCTGTCTTGTTCGATAAGCATCTTTTTCGCCTTGTTCCCCTGTACATGCATTGGCATTTCCGCTATTGCAAATAACTGCTTGAATTTTGCCTTCCTTAGCAATGCTGTCTTTTGTAATTTTTAATGGTGCTGCCTGAAATGTATTTAAAGTATATACAGCTGCACAGCTTGCCGGAACTTCACTGATGATCATTGCTAAATCTAATTTATCTTTTTTACGAAGATTTGCATAAATGCCTGTAGCACTAAACCCTTTAGGGCTTGTCACAGAACCACCTGCAACCTTCTTTATACCATTAATCACTGTCGTTCTCTCCTTTTTCCTACGGATAAACAGGGACAAAGTTCAACCCAGTCTTTTCATCCAGTCCCATCATAATATTTAAATTTTGGATTGCCTGGCCTGCTGCTCCTTTTACGAGATTATCAATAACAGAAACAATCATGATTCGGCCTGTTCTTTCATCATAGGCTAACCCTATATCACAATAATTCGAACCATATACTTCCTTTGTTGAAGGGAATACTCCTTTTGGACGTACCCTAACAAATGGTTTGTTTTCATATGCTTCATTATAAATTTCTAACAATTGGTCAATTGTTATATTCATTTTTGGCTTTACATATATCGTTGCCATTATCCCCCTTGTCATTGGGACAAGATGGGTGCTAAATGTGATTGGCTGAATGCTTTCATTCCATATTTTTAAAGTCTGTTCAATCTCTGGAATATGTTGATGCTGATTCACTTTATATATTTTAAAATTATCGTTCATTTCGGGAAAATGACTGGCAGCTGATAATGATCGTCCTGCTCCCGATAGTGCTGATTTTGCATCAATAATGATGGAATCTTCTATTATAAGTTCCTTTTGAACTAAAGGTGCTAAGCCAAGTAATGTAGCTGTAGGATAGCAGCCAGGATTCGCAATGACGCTTGCCTCTTCTATCTCCGCTTTAAACCATTCAGGCATCCCATAAATCGCTTGTTTTAAAGTTTTCTTAGGTGCTGCTGGCTTTCTGTACCAAAACTCATAATCTTCTTGATTTTTTATCCGAAGGTCTCCTGAGACGTCAATAACTTTAAGTCCTTGCTCCACTAAATTCGGTGTTAGTTTACTAGAAATCCCCGCTGGTGTAGCCAAAAAAACAAGCTCGACATTTTTAGCCATCTTTTTGGGATCAATTTCTTCTAATCTATTATTCACTATTCCATGAAGATGTGGGTAACTTTCAATAAATGGTGTACCTTGCTGTGATGAGGAGTGCAAAGATACAATTTCAGCCTCTGGATGATGATTTAATAAACGAATTAACTCTGCTCCACCATAACCTGTTGCCCCAACGATTGCGACTTTCATCTTTGGTCCTCCCTACCGATTAATTGTTTGAAATTAGTATTTATTATATAGTTGCATAAAAATAAAAGCAATTGTATTTTTATAAATTACGCAATATTTTTAGTTCAATTATAGAAAATTTTATTAACCGATTATTATCGCCAAAATTGATTGGACATGCTAAGAAATATGAATATAGTGTGAACATTAGCAGCTAATGTGAATTACATCACACCTACATTAGTTAATGAGAACTATAATCAAATGTAAAGAGGTAAAAAGTGTCTGTTTACAGCAGAGGAGGGATTTGTATGCTTGATGAATTTTTAAAAGGAATTATATTTTTTAAGGACTTGCCTGATCATTTAATCAGCGCCTTAAGTTCAAAGGTAAAAACTGCTACCTATAAAAAAGGTGACTATATATTTCATGAGTCAGACAAAGCAAAAGCGATTTATTTTGTAAAAAGCGGCATCGTCAAAATAAAGAAAATTAACCCTCAAGGGAAAGAGTTAATTGTTTGTATTAAACGATCTGGAGATATTTTTGCTGAGGCTTCCCTATTTTGCGAACCTGGTACCACTTATCCTGGGACCGCGCAAACGATATCAGATGCCGAGGTTATGTTCCTTTACACCTCAGATTTAGAAGATGTTATTTCCATTAATCCTGACCTTTCAATTGAAATGATTCGCTTTATGGGAGAACAGCTTCGTTCGTTTACTTCGATTTTACGGGATATCGCACTGCTTGATGTATACGGTAAAACTGTAAAAACAATTGAAAGACTAGCGCGTGAATTCGGCAGCAAAACAGCTAGTGGAGTAAAAATAGAACTTCCTTTATCAATCCAAGAATTAGCAAACATCGTTGGATCGACCCGTGAAAGTGTAAGCCGTGTACTTTCAAAATTAAAAGAACAAGATTTAGTTACAATTAACGAAAAAAATATTATTATTAACAATTGGTGTGATTTTTGTCAAATGTTCATCGAACAAACTGATTACTAAGAGGCTGGTCCAAGGACCAGCTTTTTTTCTGTATAAAAAAAAGAGTACTGACAAAACAGTACTCAAAATAAGGGGGTTGGAATTTAGATAATTTCCACAATACTAACACTCCTAATAATGATTCTATAATGCCTAAGTCAAAAAAAGTATGAATTCCATCACGGTATGCATAGTTTCATAAATTGTTCACAAAATATCATACCAAAATCGTTTCTGAAAGGTAATTTATAGCTTGGTTATTAACACTGTTATGATAGTGTTAACGGTATAAAGAAGTTGACTAAAATACTTTTTTCCTTTTAACTAGTAGTATGGAATAAAATTTTGGTGACTTCCGTCGAAAGGTGGTTTGATTATGCCTAAACAATCAATCAAAAATAATTTCATGCCTGAATCGATTAAAGAACTTTTACATTCAATTGACCATATAACGAGAACCCAAAAAGGCACATTTTTATTTCAAGAAGGTATGGCAGCTAATGAACTATATATAGTGCGTTCTGGCCGCGTACAAATAAGTAAAATCTCACAAGACGGCAAGGAGTTGACATTACGAATTTGTACAATGGGAGATATAGTCGGTGAACTTACGTTATTTACTAACGAAGCAAAATACTTGCTCAATGCCAAAATCTTAGAAAGTGGCGAGGTTGGCGTTATTAAAAAAGAACATTTAGAACAACAATTATTAGAAAAGCCAGCCCTTGCATTTGAATTTATGAAATGGATGAGCGACCATTTTAGAAGGACGCAAACGAAATTCCGCGACTTAGTTCTTCATGGAAAAAAAGGCGCCCTTTACTCCACATTAATTCGAATGACAAATAGCTATGGAGTAAAACGTGATGACGGAAGCATTCTCATCAATATTCCATTAACAAATCAAGAACTCGCCAATTTCTGTGGTACCTCTAGGGAAGGTATTAATAGAATGCTCAGCGATCTACGAAAAGATAATATTATCACCATTAATAAAGGAAAAATCACAGTCCATGACCTCGCATTTTTAAAATCAGAAATTAATTGCGAGGATTGTCCACCAGAACTATGCAATATTGATTAGTTAAAGACTTCGTTTGCATCTAACATTATATTATTGTACGAAGTAAAAATTAAAAGTGAAGAACATCACTCTTTAGAAAAGCCGGCTGAAAAAAATCAGCCGGCTTTTTTCTACTTTGAAATACTTTCTTCTTTTTTGTTTCGTAATGCTTTCGGAATGTAGACACAAAATGGTTCACTTTCCAAATAATCACCTGTCATCGCATATGCTCTTGATCTAGAGCCGCCACAAACAAAACGAAATTCGCAAACACCACATTTTCCTTTATACATATCAGGATTTCGCAATGATGTAAAAACAGGTGATTCACGATATATTTCAGCGAGTGGTGTTTCACGAACATTTCCAGCTTTTACTGGTAAAAGACCGCTTGGGTAAACATCACCAACATGTGAGATAAACACGAAACCATTCCCGTCATTAACACCTTTAGGCGCTCGTCCTAAACCATCAATCGTGCCAGTTGCCCCCTTCATTAAAGCATCTTCATAATTAATATCATCATTATTTGTCATTTTTTCTCTCATCTTATTTTGGATAACAACTCTGCGATAATGCTGTGCTGCCGTCGTTTTAATATCAAATTTTACACGCTTACTTAAATTATAAAGCCATGTAAATACTTGCTCATGCTGTACAGGAGAAATCATATCAGACTCTTGGCCTCTGCCAGTTGGAACAAGGAAAAATACACTCCAAAGAACACAATCTAAATCTTCAACTAACTTCGCCATATCATCTAGTACATCTACGTTATATCTAGATATAACAGTATTGATTTGAATTGGAATTTCAAGTTCATGTAAATATTTAATAGCTTTCATCGTTAAATCAAAAGAGCCGCTGACGCCACGGAAGTGATCGTGAATTTCTGCAGTGGGCCCATCAATACTAAATGCCCATCTTGCAAGTCCAACTTCTTTCGCTTTTTCAATCGCCTCTTTTGTTACATTTGGAGTTGCACTAGGTGTCATCGAAACACGAACACCTTTTTTGATTGCATAATCAGCTATATCATAGACATCCTCACGCATTAACGGGTCTCCGCCGGTAAACACAAGCATTGGGTTGTCCATCTCGTATATTTGATCAATTAATTTCTTTCCTTCTTCAAATGAAAGTTCTCTTGGATCACGATGATATTGTGCCTCGGCCCGGCAATGTAAGCATTTAAGCTGACATGCTCTTGTTAACTCCCAAATAACAATAAATGGATTTTTATTATAATCACGATTAAACACGTGAAATCACACTCCTTGAAAAGAACTTATGTTTTATTTTACAGTCAATCAGCCTAGGATTATGTGATATTAATCACACGAAATCAAGTTTTGATAGAATAACAATAAATATCTACAAATATATAGTCCAAATGTATTTTTTATTACCGCTAAGTTTGATAAAATTATAATAGAATAAGTCATTATGAAAAGAAGGTGAACAATATGTTACCCCCGATATCAATAAAACAGCTTTTACATAATGTTCCAATATTCCGGGAATTAACAGATGAAGAATTACAATCAATCATTGATATTTCCCAAACCCGAATTTATGATTCAAAAATACATGTTTTTATGCAAGGGGACATACAGGACCGCGTTTTTTTTATCCATCATGGCAAGGTGAAAATTTACAAAACTGATTTTAATGGACGGGAACAAATTGTATCTGTTTTAAAAGATGGGGATATGTTTCCACATGTCGGCTTTTTTAAAAAAGGGGAGTATCCAGCCCATGCCGAAATTATTGAACCTACAACATTAATCGTAATCCCGATTTCAAATTTTGAAGAAATACTTATTAAATACCCGGAAGTAAGTATAAAAGTGTTTAGAGTACTGGGTGAAAAGATTATTGATTTACAAAACCGTTTAGAGGAACAAATATTATCAAATACGTACGAACAAATCATTAAATTATTACTACGCTTAGCTAAATCACACGGACAAAAAGTGAGCGATATGACAAATAAATTTCTTATCACCACACATTTCACAAACCGTGAATTAGCCAATATGATTGGCAGTTCCCGTGAAACTGTTAGCCGAACATTAAACCAACTTAAGAAAAAAAAATTAGTTGACACAGATGAAAATGGATATTACTTCGTTGATATAGAGCAACTACAGAATGAGTTATTTTAGACTAAACTTTTTTTATATTGCACAAAATAAGGGTTGTTTCCTAATGTATTGCATTTTGTCCGATACATTAGGAACAGCCTTTTTCTTTTCCTTTAATCATATATAGTAGTATTCGAAAAAGTTTACAACATGATTGTGATGTAAATCACTTTATGATGAACTGAAAATGGTTATCATATTAATAGGGCACTAAAGATAAAATGTTCGGAGGTAATCACAGTGAACATGATTCCAGGTCTTGCCAAGACCGAAACAAATATCAAATTACCTTTTTCTTTTATTATTTATAGTTTGCTGGCCTTTTCAACTTCACAAATCATTTTAATTTTTAGCGGTGACTTTATTATGAATGGTGCCTTTAGAATACCACCATTATGGATGGTAGCTCATTTATTAGTATTAGGCTGGGCTCTGATGGTTGCGATGGGTGCGATGTACCAGTTAGTCCCTGTCGCCTTTTTAACACCGATCTGGAATGAAACCTTTGGATTTATTCAATTTGCAGTTACAGCAATCGGGATTACAAGTTTCGCTTTGTCATTAGCCTTTTTCCCTAAACTCACATTGATAACAGGATTTATAATGTTAATTGGAATCGTCATGTTTCTCTTCCAAATGGGAATGACAATGATGAAACAAACGGAAAAGAATATTTTGACAGCTTTTGTCGGTACTGCATTAGTTAGTTTACTGCTTACGATTTTGTTCGGCATTCTCCTTGCTGCCAGTGTAAGTGGATATCTGTCTATAACGAATCATGTAGCTTTACTGAAAACACATGTTTTACTCGGTATTGCTGGCTGGTTTTCGCTATTAATTTTTGGACTTTCCTACAAAATGGTACCAATGTTTTCATTAGCTCATGGTTTTTCAATGAAGCTAAGCAAACCAATCTATTTTCTCTATATTTTCGGCTTACTTGCGACGATTGTTTCATTTTGGATAAATCAAGCAAATTTTTTTCGACTTGGGATGACACTGCTATTTGTAGCATTCACACTATTTGTGTGGCATATTAAACAAATTATTAAAAAGCGCCTTAAGAAAAACTTAGATAAGCCATTTATTTTTTCTTTAATTGCGATCATAATTGGCTGGGTTGTTCACCTAGTGGCAATGATTTCATCATTCATACTAATTTCTCCATACTTATTTGGAGCGATTATTTATTTATATATTTTAGGTTGGGTTGTTTTCAGCATTATGGGCTATCTCTATAAAATTGTACCATTTTTATGGTGGACCCATAAATATAGTAAACAAATGGGACAGCTAAATGTACCAACCTTAAAACAGCTGATGAATGAAAATCTTGGGTTAGTGCTATTTATTTTATGTTTGGTAAGTTATCTAGGATTTATCGTTTCATTCGGTTTCCAGTTAACAAACCTTTATACCATTGTTCAGTTTTTATTTGCTATTACAACCATTGTCTATAGTGCAGCAATAGTAAACATTCTTAGAAAATAATTATAATGGAGGAATGTAAGATGGAATTAAAAGAAAAAATCCTTAAGGAATTAGAAACAGTCATTGACCCAGAATTAGGATTAAATATTGTTGATTTAGGGTTAATTTATGAAATCGATATTGATGATAAAAATAATGTAGATGTGAAAATGACGTTAACAACACCTGGCTGCCCTTTGCATGATAGCATCACAAGCGGAGCAAGATACGTCCTTGAAGCAATGGAAGAAGTAAACAGTGTACATGTTCAACTAGTATGGGAGCCAGCATGGTCTCCAGAGCTTATGAGTGATCGTGCGAAAGATTGGTTAGGTGCTAGATAATTATTATAAATAGGGGGAATGTATGATGAGTCAAGGAACAGGTAAAGTTGTTGAATTAGATGTGCGTGAGGATATTAAAAATAAGCTTGAGCCCTTTCAAAAAATAATGGGTGCTATAAAGGATTTGGACTCTTCAGGGGATACATTCATTTTACACGCCCCATTTAAACCAACACCACTTTTCGGTGTTTTAAAAGCAAAAGGCTTCTCAAATAATGCTGAAGAGCTGTCTGAAAACCATTGGAAAATAACATTTGTAAAAAAGTAAGGTGAGATCATTCATGAAACTTGATAATCGCGGACTAGAACCGCCGCAGCCAATGATGAGAACACTCGCGGCACTTGAGGAATTGCCCGATGGTGAGGAACTCATTATTAATAATGACCGTCGTCCAATGTTTCTATATCCTGAATTAGATGAACGAGGCTACAGCCACGAAACAATTGAACTTGAGGATGGCAGCTTTCAAATTACGATTCGTAAAGGAAATTAGAAAGAAGGTAGTTCAGCTACACTTTGCTTGAACTACCTTTTCTATTTGTCCTTGTTTCATATAAAAAATTCGATTGCCTAATTTCCTGGCCTCCTCATGGTCATGAGTGACCATAAGAATTGGTATATCCCATAATTTATGTAAGCGGAGCAATTCATCATGACATTGCATACGTGTCTCATAGTCTAAAGCTGAAAATGGCTCATCAAGCAATAATAGGCTTGGTTCCGTCGCCAGCGCCCTCGTTAAGGCAACTCTTTGTTTTTCCCCACCAGAAATTTCCCTTGGGTATTTATGTAGCAAATGCTTTATATTTAATACATCAATGATTTGATTTGTTAAACTTTCATTTTTCATTCCATACGAAATATTTTTCCAAACGGTCATATGGGGAAAGAGGGCGTAGTCTTGAAATAGATAGCCAATATTTCTTTTTTGTACTGGTAGCGGTTTTATTAAAGAAGTGAAAAAGTCTATACCGTTGTTTGCGATATAGCCCTTGTCAGGATGCGTTAAGCCTGCTATACAATTTAAAATCGTTGTTTTTCCTGAACCGGATGGCCCAAAAAGGATGGCCATTTCATTATCAATTTTAAAATCAACATTGATTGTAAAATGAGCGAGCTTTTTTATAATTTGAACCGATAACATAGGGGATACCCGCCTTTTCACTAATTTTCATCCGCATATTTCATAATATTCCGCCTGCTCCACCAATTGAGCCACATAATCGTGCTAAAGCCTAAAGCCACAATTATCATCACCCAAAACTGGGCCACATCCGTTTGCCCAGATTCTACCGCAAAATAAATAGCCATCGGGATTGTATCTGTCTTATTCGGAATGTATCCAGCAATCATTAAAGTAGCTCCAAACTCCCCTAAGCCCCTTGCAAATGATAGGACAAGGCCTGACAATAAACCAGGCCAAGCAAGCGGGAAGGATATCGACCAAAATATTTTCCATTTTGAAGCTCCCATCGTTAGAGCAGCATTTTCTAAATTACGGTCATAATTTTGAAATGCCGCGGCTGCACTTTGATACATCAGCGGGAAAGAAACAACAATCGCGGCAATGACAGCGCCAATCCAAGTAAAAACAATTTGGATATGAAACCATTCTAAAAGGAGGCTCCCTATTGGTCCATTTTTGCCAAACAGCATTAATAACCCAAAACCAACAACAGTAGGCGGAAGAACTAATGGAAGTAACAAAACAGATTCTATTATGCTTTTACCAAAAAAATTACGCCGTGAAAGAAATTTTGAAACAACTAGGCCAGTTATAAAAACAAACACGGTGGAGATACTCGTAATTTTTAATGAAAGCAATAATGGGGAATAATTCACTTGTATCACCACCTCCTATTTTACATTACTTTACAAACCCATGCCTTTCTAATATATTTTGCCCAGCATCACTTTGTAAAAATTCAATGAACTGCTTTGCTTCCTCTTGATGTTTGCTATCAGCAGTCACTGCAGCAGGATATATAATTGGGGTATGTAGGCTTGCATCCGCTTCTGCTAACACTTTTACTTTATCAGATGTAAGTGCATCACTTAAATACACAAATCCAATATCAGCATTGCCTGACTCAACATAGGTCAACACTTGGCGCACATCTTTCGCCAGCACTACTTTTGATTCGATTTCATCCCATTTACCGAGTTTCGTAATAATCTCTTTTGTATACGTGCCAACAGGTACACTTTCAGGATCACCAACAGCTATATGTGACAATGAACTTGGGTTAATCTCAGTAAATGAAGCGATTCCGTAATCTTTATCTTTTGAACCTATTAACACAAGCTTGTTCCCTGTAAAATCTTGGCGTGAATCAGCTAGAATTAACGATTTATCTTCTAGTTCATCCATCCTTTTTTGGTCTGCTGATAAAAATACATCTACAGGTGCTCCCTGTTCAATTTGTAATGCCAACTTACCTGAACCGTTAAAATTAAAAAGCAAGTGAACGGATTTATGCTCATTCTCATATGTTTGTTTCATTTCATTTAAGGCATCTGTGAGGCTTGCTGCTGCTGAAATCGTTAGTTCTATTGATTGTTTAGCTGGTTTTTCTTCTTTTGAATTTTCTACATTCGGCTCCAAAGCATTATTCCGGCTGCATCCAACTGATAATGCAATTACAAACAAGAAAGCAAGAAAACTAAGTAATACTCTTTTAGCCATATTGTAACCTCCTACTAGCCTGCTTCATTATATTTAATTGTAATTAGATATAAATAAATATATCTAATTTATATTTCATTATAATTAGTTATATTCATTATGTAAATGATAAAATATAACTAATTATAAAATAGAAAATTTGCGGCAATAGCAAATTGCTATGTATTGTTATTACTGATATCCTATGAAAAGTAATACTTATCAAACTTCAATAACATTCACTTTTGCAAAGAGGAGGGTGAAATAATGGGAGAGCAATCTTTTACAACTGAAGAAATATCACAATTATTAAAAGTATCTAAATTAACCGTCTATGATTTAATTAAAAAAGGAGAACTTAAATCATATCGTGTTGGTCGACAAATGCGAGTTGATGCTTCCGACCTTGAGGATTATAAACGGAGAGCAAAAGGCATTCCACCAACAGAGGAACAAGTGCTTCCTACAAGATTAGTGGTTTCCCCCAAACTAGAGCACTCCCCAGCTAACACTCGCTCACTCATTATTAGCGGACAAGATCTATGCCTAGATATTTTGAGTAAAAATATTGAAAAAAGCTCCAGCTTGTATCGCCCATTGCGATCCTATGTTGGTAGCTTAGATAGCCTATTTTCAATGTATAAAGGAGAAGCTGACATCGTTAGTACCCATTTAATTGATGGAGATACTAAAGAATACAACGTTTCTTATATTAGAAAAATCTTAGTCAGCCATCATTTTCTTGTGATAAACCTCATTTCCCGTTGGGCTGGTTTCTATGTAAAAAAAGGGAATCCTAAAGGTATTCGAACTTGGATTGACTTGGCAAGTAATCCGACATTAAAATTTGTCAACCGGGAAAAAGGCTCTGGTGCAAGAATTTTAGTCGATGAAATGCTAAGAGTACATAATATTGAGGAAACAAAGATTAATGGATATTTCCAAGAGGAAAATTCTCACCTTGGTGTGGCTGGAATGGTTGCAAAAGGAGAAGTTGATGTTGGAGTTGGCATTGAAAAAGCCGCTCACATAGCTAGGATTGATTTCATCCCATTAGTGAAAGAACAGTATGACCTCGTGATTTTAAAAACAGAAGAAAATAAAGAATTAATTACATTGTTAACAACTATTCTACAATCTGCAAAATTTAAAGAAGAGCTGTTGGCATTGGGATATGATGTTTCACAAACAGGTACTATAATTTATGAACAATAACAACGTAACAACGAAACACGGGGACGTTAAAATGAAACCGTCCCCGCATTCTTTCTGTTTTCCATTAACTACATTTATCCTTTGTTTTGCACGAATTTTCTATCGCACAACCCGCGCATTTTCCTTTTTTGCTATTTTTAATATATTTCATTAGAGCCCAAGCAGCATAACCAAAAATGGCTAGACCGATTATAATATTTGCTATCATAGATTTCCCCGCCTCTCTAGAAGCATACTATTACGCAAATCCCAGCGCCCGACCAACTTGGTAAATAAGCAAACAAAGCACATATGCTAATATCAATGCATATCCTATCGCAAGCGCGGTCCACTTAAATGACCCAGTTTCTTTTTGAATAGTAGCTGTTGTTGCCAAGCAAGGGACATACAACAGAACAAACGCCATAAATGTAAAAGCCGAAAGTGGTGTATAGGCAGTTGCTAATAACCCTTGTAAGGAATTAACATCTGGAACGTGATAAATAATATTCATCGTTGATACAACGACTTCCTTCGCAAAGAAACCAGTTAATAAAGAAGCCCCCGCCTGCCACGTACCAAAACCAATTGGTGCTATCAGCGGTGCCATTACGCTTCCAATCATCGCAAGATAGCTATCATCCATTTCAACAGCTAAACCACCAGGACCAGCGTATGCTAACAACCAAATAATTACAGATCCTGCAAAAATAAATGTCCCTGCTTTCTTGACAAAACCTTTCCCTTTATCCCAGGTGCTTCTTGCTAATGTTTGAAACTGTGGCACGCGATAAGGCGGCAGCTCAATGACAAATACCGATGCTTCACTTTTCAAAATCGTCGAAGAAAATATTTTCGCTACAATAAAAGCCATTACAATTCCAAGCACATACAGCGCTAAAACTACAATTGCTTGGTGTGCGGCGAAAAATGCACCTACAAATAAAGCATAGACTGGGAGCCGTGCTGAACATGACATCAGCGGCGTTAAAAGAATGGTCAACAACCGTTCCTTTGGCTGTTCAATTGTCCTTGCGGCCATAACCCCTGGAACATTACAACCAAAGCCAATAATCATTGGGATAAATGATTTTCCATTTAAACCAATCGCCTCCATCATCCTGTCCATAACTAAGGCAACTCGAGCCATGTAGCCGGAATCCTCTAGAAACGAAATAAAGAAAAAGAGAATAAAAATTTGTGGAACAAATACTAAAACACCGCCCACACCTGCTACAATACCGTCTAATATTAATGATTGAATAAACTCTGAGGCACCAATACTTATTAACCCCGCAGTAAGCCATTCTGTTAATGGGCCTGAAAAAAATGCATCAAGTGCATCTGAAAGTGGAAAACCTAGCCAATTAAACGTTAACATAAACATCATAAACATAAAGAATAGAAAAATTGGAATACCCAACACTTTATGAGTAACTATTTTATCAATCTGTTCAGTTAATGTTTGTTTTCCAGCCGCCTTTCGTTCAGCTGCACCGCTGATCACTTTCTCAATGAACATTCTTCTAACATCGTAAATCGCTTGAAATAAAGACTTACCTTCATTTTTTTCAATCAAATTTGCTTCCGTATCTTTATGCAAGCAATCTAATTCATCTTTTGCAATAAAATCTTGTAAATATTCAAATACAGCTTTATTTCCTTCAAAAAATTGTAAGGCTAACCATCTTAATGGTGGAAGTTCGCGCACGATTGAATCTCTTCTATTAACGACTAATTGACGAAAACGATCAATCCCCTTTTCAATTACTGAACCATAATATAATTGAAGAGGTTCTTTATGTTCCGTAGAAGAGATTACTAATTGTTGGCTTAATTCGTTGCATCCTTTTCCTGTACGCGCTATAATTGGGACAATTCTTACACCGAGCTGTTTAGCTAATAATTTTTCATCAATAAAAATACCGCGATTTTTTGCAACGTCCATCATATTTAGACCAATAATCAATGGTTTGCCAAATTCCAGTAATTGAACAGTCAAATGTAAATTACGTTCTAATTGTGATGCGTCAACAATATTTAAAATCTCTGTAAAAGATTCCTGAAGCAAAAAGTTTGTTACAACCGTTTCATCTTTTGATAATGGGCTTAAAGAATATATGCCTGGGAGATCGATGATTTGTCCTTGCTTGTCGCGCAGTAGCCCAACCTTTTTTTCAACTGTTACACCGCTCCAGTTCCCTACATATTCATAGGAACCTGTTAAACTATTAAAAAGCGATGTTTTCCCAGTATTTGGGTTGCCAAATAAAGCTATCTCTAACATACTTTTTCAACACGAATCGTTCCAGCTTCATGGCGACGAATACCGACACATTGACCGAACGTCTCAATCATATACGGACCACCAAAAGGCATATTGCACTTTAAACACACTTCCACACCTTCATAAATACCCATATCTATTAATCTACGTCTCACAATATCAGAAAGCTTAGAAAAATCTCTGATTCTAGCTTTTTCACCTTGTTTTAATTCAGCTAATACCATCGTTCATCCCTCCGTATTAAGGATAATGAAAATCATTCTCATTTATAATTATAAAAAAGTTTACACTTATTTTCAATAGCAAATTAAATATCCAACAAAAATATATGAAATATTTGAAGCTAATAGACAGGATCTGTCCATAAGTCGGTTATAGCGACCAAATTTAATCAGGCCATCTCGAGAAGTATAATCGACTTATGGAGCATCTTTTTATCCACCACTCACTGGTGGAATGAGTGCTACGATATCACCATCGCACAGCTCCAAAGCATCATCCGCATATTCCTCATTTACAGCCACCATTACAGATTGAAGGGATATATTATATTTTTCAGAGATTTTTTGTTTAAGACCTTCTACGGTAATCGGGAGTTCTGTCCAGATAAGCTTTGATTCACCAATCGCTTCCTCAAGATGTGCAAATAATAATATATTAATCATGGCCAAGGTCCTCCTTTTCTGGCTTTCCGGAAGGGTAGGCTTTTTTTTCAAGCTGGTCGCCAATCCACTCTTCTCCATCTTCCCAATGCTCTTTTTTCCATATCGGAACAATTTCTTTTATGCGCTCGATTGCATAACGGCTCGCCTCAAAAGACTCCGCACGATGCGGAGTCGAAACAGCGATGACAACAGCGATATCTGATATTTCAAGCCTGCCAATTCGATGGGTAATTGCGATATTCGCTTCTGGCCACTTTGCTTTGATTTCAGCACCGATTTGCGCTAATTTCTTCTCAGCCATCGACTCATATGCGGCATATTCGAGATAAAGTGTTTTTTTTCCTTTTGTCAGCTCTCGTACTGTTCCAATAAATGTATTAATCGCTCCAGCCTCACAGCGGACAACCTTGTTTGTAACCTGTTCAATCGCAATGGGGTCTTTCGTAATTAAAAATAGTCGCTCACTCAATCAAATCTTCCTTTCAAAATAGGTTTTTATCCAAGTCAAATAGTCCTTTTCATCATTTATATGAAAAGCTGGAATACCTATTTCCCCCTTACAGGGTTTATCCCAATAGATCATTGCCTTAATATTTTCTAACTGTTCCAAAAGAATGTAATCCTCCTCTAATCGTAGCAGCACGACTTTTGGGAAATATTCTCTTTTAAAACCTTCTATAAGGATGATATCAATCGGCAATTGCCTATAAAACGCTACCATATCATTAAGCGTCCAGCCATCGGCATTGAACGCTTCGATTTGCAGCATTCCTTCTCCTTCAACGGCGCTCACCGTTGCACCAGCATGACGATGTTTGGCAGTGTCCTTATCCGCATCGAATGCATCCGGAGCACCACCATGTCCATGGTGCTTAATTGTACCGACGCGAATGCCAGCCTGACTTAATTCCTTGATAATTTTCGTTAGTAAGGTTGTTTTCCCACTATTTTGATAGCCAACAATTTGTAAAATAGGAACTGTTAATTCCACGGCCACTCGCTACCTTTTTGGTCTTCTAGTAACAATACTTCAACCTCGTCACCTGTACTATATCCTCTTGTGCCTCCTGGAAGAATCATGAGCGCATTGCAATCTACTAAAGAAGTTACAACATTTGATTTATCAAGGCCTGATGGCTCGACAAACAATTTGCCGTCATTGTAGACCAACCTACTTCTTACAAATCTTGTAAAAGGATTTGGTTTTGGAAAATCCGTGTATAATGTCGCTTTAATTTTTTGTAAATACGGTTTCTTTGAATGGAACCAGCTTCTAATTATCGGTCTTGTAAATAGTTCAAAGCCTACAAAGCATGCCGATGGGTTTCCAGAAAGTCCAAATAAAAGCTTGCCGTTAAACTCAGCAACAGTAGTCACACTGCCAGGCCTCATAGCAATTTTATTAAATAGAACTGCTGCCCCTAATTTTTTGTATATTTCAGGCATATAATCATAATCACCGACAGATACTCCGCCAGTTGTAATGAGCATATCGACTTCATTCAATGCGTTTTTTACAGCTTCAAAGCATGTGTCAAAATCATCTTCTAATTTTCCAAAATATTTAGGCTCGGCTCCTGCTCTTTTTATTTGCGAAGCAATCATGTAGGCATTACTATTACGAATTTTTCCTGGTTGCATTGCTTCATCTACATCTAATAATTCTGTCCCAGTTGCATAAAGGCCGACGACTGTTTTTTTTACAACTGGCACTTTAGCATATCCAAAAGTAGCTAAAACAGCCTTGATACCAGGATTGATATACCGTCCCTCTTCTACTAAAATTTCTCCTACCTTTGTTTCAGATGCTTGATATGAAACATTATCACCAGGTTTATATGGTCTTTTAATCATCATATAAGGCTTGCCATCTTTTACAATATCTTTTGCCAATTCAAGCATAACAACAGCATTACATTCCTTTGGCATTTGCGCCCCTGTCATAATTCTAACAGCTTGAAAAGGGCCCACTTTCTTCTTTGCTACATAACCAGCACCAATCTCCTCAATAACCTCAAATTCAATAGGTTGATCTTGGGTTGCATCCTTTGAATCCTCAGCTCTAATCGCGAAGCCATCATATGGTGAGCGATCAAATGGTGGAATATCATGGCTTGCCTTAACATCCTCCCCTAAATATCTTTCATCACATTCATTTATAGAAACGTATTCAATATCTCCCTTAAGAGCATATTTCATAACGCGATTGACTGCTTCTGCTACTTTAATTGGGTCTCTTTTATCCAGCAATTGTATTGCCCCCTTAATTAACAAGGCTATTTAACACACCTTAACTAATTTTAAATATATAGTCAGTATATTACTGTGATAAATATCACTGGTTTACTAGTATCTTTTATCAATATATAGAAAAACTCCATTTAGAGCCAATTTTTTAATTGAAATTCCTTAAAAATTGACAATAAATAGAGTTGTTATTGCAACAAAGGTTGATTTTCCTAAGATAGGGTTAAAACCTCATATTGCGTAGATAGCTCAATAAACTTATCCATTCCACTAATTTCTCCGGCTATTATCTTGTCTGTAACCTCATAATAATCAGCACAAGTTTTACATGCCAGCACTTGGACGCCTTGTTCATAAAGTTCTTTTAAGTGAACAGAAACTAGGGATTGTTCAGTCATCGTTAAAACACCGCGATTCATACAAAAAATCGCTTTCGGCTTTTGTTCTTTTTGTTTTAAAAGCGTAAAAAACGTTTCTAAAATTCCCTCACCTAATTGTTGATCGCCTTGACCAAGCTGATCTGATAATAATAGAATCACTTTATTTTCCACGTTTTTTTCTCCCTATATTCTTTTTAATCTGGAATTCCTAATGCAATTTTTGCATAACGGGACATTTTGTCCTTTGACCAAGGTGGGGTCCAGACAATTTTGACAATCGTTTCTTTAATTTCTGGTAAATCCGCTAGCACACTTTTTATATTACTTTCAATCGTCCCCGCTAATGGGCAGCCCATAGAAGTCAACGTCATTTCAACGGTTAAAATCCCATTTTCATCTAAATCCAATCCATATACTAATCCTAAGTTAACAATGTCAACACCAAGTTCAGGGTCTAACACATTTTCTAACGCACCGAAAATATTTTCTTCTAAAGCCTTATCCATTTTATAAAAACCCCTTTCATTAAGCATTTTTCTTATTATATCCTACCACTTTTACGTAAACCGTAAAAGATTTAAGCCTTGAGCAAAAATTTCTTTTAAAGGCAATATTCTAGACAAAAATATCAATTATAACTACACTTGATATAGCATAGCTAGAAAGGACTTGACACGATGAAACCTCATTTAATTGCCGTTGATCTCGATGGAACTCTTCTGAAAAACAATAAAACAATCTCTAAGCGAACATTAGACACCATAAAGCATGTACGTGAGCGCGGCCACCAAGTCATGATTGCTACTGGAAGACCATTTCGTGCCAGTCAGTTCTATTATAAGCAAATGAAATTAAACACACCGATTGTAAATTATAATGGAGCCTATATTCACCATCCAAAGGATGAGGCTTGGGGAACATACCATTCCCCACTAGCTTTAAACGTTGCACAGCAAATTATTGATACCTGTAATAAATATAATATTAGGAATATTATGGCACAGGTTAAAGACCATATTTTCCTGCAAAACCATGATGAAGATATTATGGAGCTGCTTAGGTTTGGAAACCCACAAATCCATACAGGCCAGGTTCGGGAAAATTTAAAAAGCGACCCAACCTCGATTTTAATCCATTCTAAAGAAGATGAACTTGACAGTATTCGCAAGCAACTTTCACAAGAAGTAGGAAGCTTTATTGAGCATCGTTCGTCAGGTTCACCTTGGAATATTATTGAGATTATTAGAGCGGGGATTAATAAGGCGATTGGAGTTAAACAGGTTGCAGAATCTTTTCAAATACCAGAAGAACGCATTATAGCCTTTGGTGATGAGGATAATGACATCGAAATGCTACAGCTTGCGAAATATGGCGTTGCCATGGGCAATGCTATTGATGACGTAAAATCGGTAGCCTATGATGTTACGAATACGAATGAAGAAGATGGTATCGCTTATTATTTAGAAAAGTTTTTTAGATTATAGTTTGCACTTCGCTTATTTTCCTAAACAGCATTTTTTTTACACACTCCCCCTTACATAACTAATAGCTTCGTGATTCAAAATAAGGACGAGTCATTTATGACTTAAGAGATCTCATGTATAGGGGGAATCTTAATGAGTAAGAAAAGTAAATCAAAACGGTTCTATCAGCAAAGTGCCGATGCTATTCAGAGATATCATGAAAAAATCCCTTATTACTCAACATTAGCCGAAGTGGAAGAAAAACAGAGAAAGCACGAAGATCAAGTTGATTCGTCCCTTGGAGGCATCTAATTATGGGAAATAAACTTTTTCAATTAGCAAAAGAAGCCGTTCATTTAGCAGAAACAACGACAATGGCTGCGACAACACCTAATCATTTTCAAGAGGCACAAACAAATATAGATAAAGCTAAAAACCAAATTTCTTCTGCTTTTGCTAACTCAACTTCAGCAGAACAAATGCAGCTCCAGGAGCTGCAGCAAAGGTTGGATGAAATACAAAATAGTATAAAATAAATAAAAAAGCGTAAGCGCCTCATTTATAAGGCGCTTGCGTTTTGCTAAAATTTGCTTTTAGCCTGTTTTAATTGGTTTATTCCCGTTGCTAATTTCTGATCAACAACTTCCGCATCATCAATATGTTTCATAATCGCATCATTTACATCAGAAAAAATGTCAGTTGTTACACTAATTTCTTCCATAACATCAGCACTGTATTCCTTTTGCTCTTTAATCGTTTTGATTACATCATTGACCTCTGTTTGAACGACTTGAATAACATTTTGGATGATATCGATTTTCTCAGTCGTCGTTGTACTTAAAGAAATTCCTTCGTTCACAAATAATATACTTTTTTCATTTGCTGTTAATGCTTCATCTATCTCAAGTTGGATTTTTTGAGTAAGCTCACTTATATTTTTCGTACTATTAGCCGTGTTCTCTGCAAGCTTGCGGACTTCACTAGCTACAACAGCAAAGCCTTTTCCATGTTCCCCAGCGCGGGCTGCTTCGATTGAAGCATTAAGCGCTAAAAGATTTGTTTGTTCGGCGATATCTGTAATGACTTTGACAATATCCTCAATCTCTTTGGAGCGAATTCCCAGCTGTGTCATACTTGCAGATGTTTCCTTCGACTGCTCCCCTAGTTGTTTAATGAGCGTTTCAACTTTGCAAACAGAGTCGCGCCCTTCTATTGACTTTTGCACCATTTCAGTTGTAGATTCAATTAGAGCTTGTCCTTTTTCAGTCATCGTTGTGGAAATTCGGTTGGATTGTTCGCTTATTTTGTTAACTTTATCGAACCGCTCTTTAATTTTTAATACAAATTGTGCTAGGACATGATGCTGTTCATTTACTATTTCATGCTGACTAACAGTACTTGTTAATTCTTGGTATAAACTATCTAATAATAACTCTATATCTTTTTTGGAATATTGATTGCGCTCCACTTCATTCAATTTTTCACGTAGCTTAGCATTTTCAGCTATTAATCGTTCGATTTCTTTTTTTTGGCCAAACATTGCTACATCCCCCTCCATCACACAATCTTTCTATCCGAACTACTTCTTACTATACATGAATTATAAAATTATTTTAACAAAAAAACTCCCATTTCATGAGAGTTTTTTGTGAACATTATCATTTAATAGCCAAATTCGTCTAATTTTGTATAATATTGATTGATTGTAGATTGATCTTTAGAACTTTTCTCAAATAATTCCAACGTTAGTGTACCATTAAGCGGAAGAAGATCTTCAGGTATCGTAATTTTTAATTCAAAAGGCTCCCAAGCTGGTGCGCCATTTTCTAGTGCTACCTTCGTTTCTTCAATCTGATATTCATGGCCGTCTTCCACTGTATAATAAAAAACGCCTTCGAAGACACTGGCTTCACCTTTTACAATATATTTGCCGTTACTTCCGGATAAATCAATATTGCGAAAAGCACTGTTTTCCGTCTCTATTTGTTTGTCATTATCATTCACTTCAGGGGAGCGCTCAGGATCTTCCTGTGAAGTTTCAGGCTTATCATTTGTTGCTTGCCCTGCTTCTTGTCCTCCATTTCCATTTATCCCCTGTACTTCGCCTGTTCCACATGCTGACAATGACAATATCATAAGTGCTGCTAAAGTAATAATAAGTCCTATTTTTCTAAAACTCATACGTATTCCCCTCCTAATTAATTTTTGCGAAAGAACCCGAAAATCCCTGCTGTTTCAACAATATTAGTAAATGCTTTTGGATCAACTTGCCTAATAATCCTCTCTAAATCAAATAATTCATACCTTGTGATTACTATAAGCAGCATTTCCTTATCTTCCTTCGAGTAAGAACCTCTTGCAGGAACAGACGTTATTCCTCTTACTAGCTTTTCATGAATTGCTTTTGTTAGCTCCTCACCTTTATTTGTAATAATCATTGCTGTCAGCTTCTCATGTCTAGTATGAATCGTATCAATAATCCGCGTTGTTACGTAAAGAGTAACTAACGTATATAATGCTTTTTCCCATCCGTATAATAGGCCTGCTACTATAATTATAACTGAATTTATCGCAAAAATATATGAGCCAACGGGCTTATCCTTCATTCTTGATAAAACCATCGCAAGAATATCGACACCACCTGTAGATGCTCCCCATTTCAATGTAAAACCAACACCAACCGCAGATATAACCCCGCCAAATACAGCATTTAAAAGGATATCCTCTGATAATGGATAAACAGGGATTATTTCTAAAAAGAATGTCGTTGCCGAAACACTAATAAAACTAAAAATTGTAAAGGCTCTGCCAACTTTCATCCACCCTAAAATAGTGACTGGGATATTTAATAAAAATAACAAAATACCTGTAGAAATCGTTAGTGATGTATATTCAGTTAGCACGCTTGATAATAGCTGAGCAATCCCTGTAAACCCGCTTGCATAAACCTTTGCCGGAATTAAAAATAAATTCAAGCCGACTGCATATAGAAATGCGCCAGCTAAAACAACAATAAGTTTTTTCGTTAGTAACCAATATATTTTAATCCACCTCCAAAAACATTCTGCACTATTCTATATCCTATCGGGACTCATATTCCTTATAAAACGATGGTACCCTATCAATTGTATATTACCCACAATATACGTACAATATGGAGGAAAAGGTAATTATTTCTGAATGGCAATTATTCTTGAAAGGAAAGATTGATATGAGTGTGAAAATACTTGCTGATAGTGCCTGTGATCTGCCTCTAGAGTTATTTCAAACATTAAATATAGAATTACTGCCGCTAGTTGTTCAGATTGATGATCAACAATTTTATGATTTAGAAACGATTAAGCCCGAGGAACTTTATAAAGAAATGCGAAATGGCAAGGCTCCGAAAACAGCCCAAGTGCCACCTGCAAGATTTGAAGAAGCATTTGTGAAGTATGCAGAAAAAAATGAAACATGCATTTATATTGCTTTTTCTTCACAGCTTTCAGGAACATATCAAACAGCAACACTTGTAAAAGATGATATTGCAGAAAAATTCCCAAATTTTGATTTAACGATTATCGACACAAAAGCTGCTTCCCTAGGCTACGGTTTAATTGTAAAAAAAGCAGCTGAATTAGCTATGGAAGGCAAAGGGAAAAACGAAATCCTTGCTGCCATTGAATTTTATTGCAAGCATATAGAGCATCTATTTACGGTAGATTCACTAGAGTATTTATACCGCGGCGGCCGTGTCAGCAAAACATCGGCATTTGTCGGCGGGTTGCTGAATATCAAGCCCATTTTAAACGTTGAAGACGGCAAATTAGTCCCTCTTGAAAAAATAAAAGGTCGAAAAAAAGTATTAAAACGAATCATCGAAATTATGAAGGAACGCGGTGACAGCCTTCAAGATCAACTTGTTGCCATCAGTCATGGTGATGATTTGGAAACGGCGGAAACAATGCGGGATTTAATCAAAGCTGAATTCGGCACAGAGGAATTTCTTATTCATACAGTTGGTAGTACCATTGGAGCGCATTCTGGTCCTGGAACGATTGCGATATTCTTTTTAAATAAGCAGGGATAAACAGGCATAATCCTTCCAAATAAAGCGAAAAATAAAATTTGAACAATAACGGAAGGAGAGAATTTTATATGCAACCATGGAATTCAATTGAAAAAGATAATGATAAAAAGCCTATCGACAACAACGCAAAGCGGGCGAAGAAAAACGAAATGCGTGAAGCTAATAGGCAAGCGGGTAAAAGACAATATTCTAAAGAAACCAATCATTTATAGGTTTTTTCGGTGTCTCTTTTACATTTCTACCCTCAAAATGAATATTGCTACATTTTGAGGGTACAATCTGGCTTTCTATTCATCCTTTTTAAAATAAGTCCAGCCGTTTTCCTGATAAACCTTTCCTTCCTTCATAAGCTTCCCTAATGCCCGCTTGAAAGCACCTTTACTAATTCCGAATTTAGCCTCAATATCATCAGGTTGGCTTTTATCCCAGTACGGCATGGCTCCATTTCGTGTTTCCATATAAGCGAAAATCTTACTAGCATCATCGCCCATTACTTCATGTTTTCTCGGCAACAATGACACATTGATTGTGCCATCTTCCTTCACATCAATTACACGCCCGGTCACCTTCTCACCAATCCGTGGCTCTTCCTTCCGTTCACTTTCATGAATAAAGCCAAGATAGCCCTCATCCGTAAAAATAAACGATCCCGAATATAAAGTACGATAAATTCTTCCTGTAACATTTTTATTAAATAAAGACTTGTCCGCCATTTTGGCAATCTCCTCGAAATCAGCCTCTTTCGCAAGTCTAACAAACAAACGCCCATTTTTGCCAATTTCTAAAGTACAATATACTTCATCACCAGCTTGAGGCCAGACTTGTTCTAATGGTGGCAGATCATCCTTTGATAAAAGCATTCCTTTATCAATGCCAATATTAACGAAAACACCTAATTCCCGCTTCACTTCCTCCACTTTCGCCCAACCAAATGCATTTATCGTTATCGCAGGAAGCTCCATTGTTGCGGCAATTCTTCCTTGACGGTCTTGAAATAAAAATACTTCTATATCCTCATTTTCTGCTAACTCATCCCTCGTCATATCATTATGGTGAAGCAAAATTTCCTGTTCACCATCTGTTAAAAAATAACCAAACGGTGCTTCATGCGATGCCTTCAAAGTCGTTATTGTACCCGGTATAATATTGCTCATCATGATCCCAGCTTTCTATATTTATTCACCTTTTCTATTATGTTGCATTTTACCAACATTTAATAGAAAATAAAAGCATATCGGCTAATTTCTGGAGGGATGGAAAAATGGCAAGTGAAAGCTCATTTGATATAGTTTCAAAGGTTGACACACAAGAGGTTTCAAACGCAGTCACAATGGCACTTAAAGAAATTGGGACCCGCTATGATTTTAAAGGAAGCAAAAGCAATATTTCACTAGAAAAGGAAGAACTAGTACTTATCTCCGATGATGAATATAAGATGGAACAACTAAAGGATGTTCTTATTAGTAAATTAATTAAAAGAAATGTGCCTACCAAAAACTTAGAATACGGAAAGTTTGAACCCGCTTCTGGTGGCACTGTCCGCCAGCGAGCAAAACTTGTCCAAGGAATCGATAAAGACAATGCCAAAAAAATCAATACCATTATTAAAGATTTAAAGCTAAAAGTAAAATCACAAATTCAAGACGATCAAATTCGTGTTTCTGGCAAAAGCAGAGATGACTTACAAAAAGTAATTGCCGCCGTAAAGGGTGCGGATTTACCGATTGATGTGCAATTTATTAATTACAGGTAAAAAATAACGGAAAGCTAACTGAATTTTCGCCTAGCCTAAAAGCAAAATTTTCAAGTTAGCTTTTTTTATTTCGTTGTTCGGGCTACGTTCGACCTTTCACGTTAATTTTTCGCCGACAAAAATATACAGAAGCATGGCATATGTTTTAAGGGAACTTTCCATTTATTCCGCATATTTTGGTAACTATCCCACAAAATATAAAGTATTTGACCGTTATCCTTATTTAGGGTATCTTATTCGATACACCAGTAGGGGTAATCAAATGGCGTTTTTAGATAAATACCTATTATTTACAAATGGTGCACTAGGAGGAAGTAAGCAACATGCAGAAAAAAATTATTATTGTTGGTGGCGCTACTGCCGCAGCGAGATTAAGACGATTAGATGAAAACTCTCATATTATTCCACTAAAATAAAAAAGTATAACTTAAGTGTTGCTGTTCTATGGATTCAAAGCAAAAATAGTTTGGGTTTTAATCCACACTTTTTTTGCTTTTTTTGTATTTTTTTGGATTTTTATACGAAAGTGTGATTAATTTCACATCGTCCAATAGTTTAAAAAGTTATAATCTAATCATAATATTATTACCAAAACGGTGAGAGCGTATGGAAACAACCCTTAACATGCAAATGGAATGTCTCAAATTATTAATTGAAAAAAAACGTAAGCAAATGATTCATTACGGGCTTCGGCATGGATTTACGAATATTAAAACCATCACATTATCCCAAGAATTGGACAAGCTCATCAATCAAGTTATTCATTTAAATCACAAATCAAGACAAAATGCATGAAAAGTCTACAGTATTAAAAACACTGTGGGCTTTTTTACTTAACAACATATAAATGTTGTTAACTTTTATTAATTTCGTAATTTCTCTTGTAAAATCTTCTATACTATAGTAAATTAGGAGAAACAAAAATGAACATATATTTTTCATATTCTTATCCTGAGAGGTGGAGGGACTGGCCCTATGAATCCTCAGCAACCAGCCAATTGGTCAGGTGCTAATTCCAGACAGATAAGAAGAAGAATTGCCCGTCAAGTAGTCTTCTTCTTAATTGAAGGAGACTTTTTGTATTAAAAATATTATTTATGTAGCAGGTGGAAGAATGGGATTTTTACAAGACTTACAAAATCGTATTTTAATAGCAGATGGTGCGATGGGAACGCTCCTTTATTCATATGGGGTTGATTTTTGCTTTGAAGAATTGAATCTACTTCAACCAGAGCGGATCACACAAATTCATGAAACCTATATTGAAGCCGGAGCAGAAGTTATTCAAACAAATACGTACGGAGCAAATTTTTTAAAACTATCTAGATACGGTTTAGAAGAACAAGTAAAAGAAATTAATGCCGCAGCCGTTCAGCTAGCTAGAAAAGCTGCAAAAGAAAACACCTATGTTATGGGTACTTTTGGCGGCATCCGTGGCATTAAAAAAAGTGCAGCCGACATGGATGAAATTAAGAAATCATTCCATGAGCAGCTGTACACTATCCTCACAGAAGGCGTTGACGGAATATTATTAGAAACATTTTATGATTTAGAAGAAATAAAAACGGTACTCGAAATCGCCCGAAAGGAAACTGATTTGCCAATTATTTCGCAAGTTTCCATTCATGAAGTTGCTGTTTTACAGGATGGTACACCTCTTTCAGCGGCTTTGAAACAACTAGAAGAGCTTGGTGCAGATGTTGTCGGTTTAAATTGCCGCTTAGGGCCGCATCATATGATTCAGGCGTTACAAGAGGTGCCATTGCCGAAGAAGGCATTCCTTTCCGCCTATCCAAATGCTAGCTTGCCCGATTATGAGGATGGCAGATTAATATATGAATCTGATGATGTTTATTTCGGCGAGTGTGCGATTCACCTCCGCAACGAAGGAGTGCGTCTAATCGGCGGCTGTTGCGGGACAACACCAAAACATATCAAGGCCGTTAGTGAAAAACTAAAAGGACTAACACCAGTAACCCATAAAGATGTAAAAATAAAAAACGAGAAAAGCATGATTACGATTGCTTCAAAACCTAGTAAACCACATCTCCATGAAATTGTTGCTAAAGAACGGTCTATTATCGTGGAGTTGGATACGCCGAAAACGTTAAATACTGCAAAATTCCTTGAAGGGGCAAAAGCTTTAAAGGAAGTTGGTATTGATGCCTTAACAATGGCTGATAATTCATTGGCCTCACCAAGAATAAGCAATCTGGCGATGGGGTCTATTGTCAAAAATGACATTGGCTTACGCCCACTCGTTCATATTACATGCCGAGACCGCAATTTAATTGGTTTGCAATCCCATTTAATGGGCTTAGATGCTCTAGGAATTGATCAAGTGTTAGCGGTCACTGGAGACCCGACAAAGGTGGGTGATTTCCCGGGTGCAACATCAGTCTATGACCTATCATCTTTTGAGTTAATTAATTTGATTAAGCAATTTAATGAAGGCATGACGTTTTCGGGGAAACCTTTACAAAAGAAAACAGCATTTTCAGTTGCAGCGGCTTTCAATCCAAATGTCCGCCACCTTGATAAGGCTGTGAAAAGGCTTGAGAAAAAAGTTGAATATGGCGCAGATTATTTTATAAGCCAGCCGGTATTTAATGAAGAGCAATTTTTACAAATATATGAAGCAACAAAGCATATCGAAAAACCAATCTATATTGGAATCATGCCAATCGTCAGCACCCAAAACGCTGAATTCCTTCATAACGAAGTACCAGGAATCAAATTGACTGACGATATTAGAGCAAGGATGGCTCGCTGTGGGTCTGATCGAGAAAAAGCTGAGGCGGAAGGTATAGCGATTGCAAAATCTTTAATCGATAGCGCATTTGATTTATTTAATGGAATTTATTTAATTACGCCATTTATGCGCTATGAAATTTCGGTGGAACTAGTTAAATACATTCAAATAAAAAAACAGAAACTAACAAGTTTTTATGCTAAGAAAGGACGATAAAATTGTCACACAATACATTGCAAGAACAGATGAAGAAAAAAATACTGATTATCGACGGTGCAATGGGAACGATGTTACAAGAAGCCAATCTTTCCGCAGAAGATTTCGGCGGTGAGCAATATGAAGGCTGTAACGAAAACTTAAACTTAACAGCTCCCCATGTGATTGAATGGATTCACCGTTCCTATTTTGAAGCAGGAGCTGATATCGTCGAAACAAACACATTCGGCGCAACGAAGCTTGTTTTAGATGATTATGATCTTGGTGAAAAAGCATATGAGATTAATAAAGTAGCGGCAGAGCTAGCTTGTAAAGCAAAAGCTGAGTTTTCCACCCCGGAATGGCCGCGCTTTGTCGCAGGATCAATGGGGCCGACGACAAAATCACTATCCGTAACTGGCGGCGTTACATTTGAGAAACTTATCGATAATTATGAAGAACAAACACGCGGACTTATTGATGGCGGCGTTGACCTTCTGCTACTAGAAACAAGTCAGGATTTGCGTAATGTCAAAGCAGCTTTCGTCGGCATTGAAAAAGCCTTTAACACAACGGGCAAAAAAATACCGCTTATTATTTCTGGAACGATTGAGCCGATGGGAACAACGCTAGCTGGTCAATCGATTGAAGCTTTTTATATTTCTATTGAACATATGAAGCCTTTAGCGATTGGTATGAACTGTGCAACAGGCCCTGAATTTATGCGCGACCATATCCGCTCACTTGCAGACCTTGCTGTTACTGGTGTGAGCTGTTATCCAAATGCTGGGCTTCCCGATGAAGAAGGAAAATATCATGAGTCTCCGGAGTCGCTTGCAGCGAAACTTGCTGGCTTCGCAGAAAAAGGCTGGCTTAACATGGCTGGTGGCTGCTGCGGGACAACACCAGACCATATAAGAGCACTTGCCGAAATTTTAAAGGATTATCCACCGCGACAAATTCCTAAAGAAACGCATAACCATGCGGTCTCTGGTATCGAGCCTCTTCTTTACGATGAATCGATGCGCCCGCTATTTGTTGGTGAACGAACAAATGTAATTGGCTCGCGGAAATTTAAGACATTAATCATTGATGGTCAATTTGAAGAAGCAGCAGAAATTGCCCGTGCCCAAGTGAAAAACGGTGCCCATGTCATCGATGTTTGTTTAGCAAATCCGGACCGTGATGAGCTTGAAGATATGGAAAATTTCCTAAGTGTTCTCGTCAAAAAAATTAAAGCACCACTTGTAATCGATTCAACCGATGAAGCAGTTATTGAACGAGCACTTACGTACTCACAAGGAAAAGCAATCATTAACTCAATTAACCTTGAAGACGGTGAAGAACGCTTTGAAAAAATTGTGCCGCTTATCCACCGCTTTGGTGCTGCCGTTGTTGTCGGTACAATTGATGAAACCGGCATGGCCGTAACAGCCGAACGAAAGCTCGAAATTGCCGAGCGGTCTTATCAATTATTAGTAAATAAATATGGTCTAAATCCAGAGGATATTATTTTTGACCCGCTTGTTTTTCCAGTTGGAACTGGAGATGAACAGTATATCGGTTCAGCTAACGAAACAGTGAAGGGCATCCGCCTTATTAAAGAAAAAATGCCAAGATGCTTAACGATACTAGGAGTAAGCAATGTTTCCTTTGGCCTTCCACCTGTAGGTCGAGAAATTCTTAATGCTGTCTATTTATATCATTGCACGCAAGCAGGATTAGATTATGCGATTGTTAATACTGAGAAGCTGGAACGATTCGCATCAATTCCAAAAAATGAAATTACGATGGCGGAAAAGCTTTTATTTGAAACAACAGATGGAATTTTAGCTGAGTTTACTAATTTTTATCGTGATAAGAAAAAAGAAGTAACCGTTCAAAAGAACGATATGACTTTGGAAGAAAGACTAGCCTATTATATCGTCGAAGGTACAAAAGAAGGATTAATTCCAGATTTAGAGCTTGCCTTAAAACAATATGAAACACCGCTTGATATTATTAACGGACCATTAATGGCCGGAATGGCAGAAGTTGGTAGGCTCTTCAATGATAACCAGCTTATTGTTGCAGAGGTGCTCCAAAGTGCGGAAGTAATGAAAGCATCCGTATCCTTCCTTGAACCGTATATGGAAACAACTGACAATGACAGCGGTAAAGGCAAAGTGCTCTTAGCAACTGTAAAAGGCGATGTCCATGATATCGGCAAAAATTTAGTCGACATCATCTTAACGAACAACGGTTTTAAAGTTATTGATTTAGGAATAAAAGTAGCACCTGCAGAGCTTATTAAAGCAATTGAAGAAGAAAAGCCTGATATTGTCGGCTTATCAGGACTTTTAGTTAAATCGGCGCAACAGATGGTGTTGACAGCTCAAGATATGAAGCAAGCTAATATTTCTACTCCAATTCTTGTAGGCGGTGCTGCCCTTTCTCGTAAATTTACAGAGACAAAAATCGCACCTGAATATGGCGGACCTGTTCTTTATGCAAAAGATGCAATGAACGGATTAGACTTAGCCAATCGCCTCCAAGATGAAGAAGAACGGGAGAAGCTCCTTGCTGAAAAAATGGAGGCTTCAAAGACAGCGAATGCGACAACAGATGTACAAGCTCACCAGCCAGCAGTAGCTGTTAAAGTTCGCTCAACAGTCTCAACAGATGTCCAAGTGTATAAACCGAGAGACTTGGAACCACATATTTTAAAAGACTACTCTGTTGCCCATATTGAACCATTTATTAATATGCAAATGCTTTTAGGCCACCATTTAGGATTAAAGGGAAAAGTACAAAGGCTAATTGAGGAAAAAAACGAAAAAGCACTACAAATCAAGGAAACAATCGATGGTTTGCTAGCGGAAGCAAAAACAAGCGACCTTTTAGAGCCATCAGCTATATATCAGTTTTTCCCAGCTCAATCAGATGGTGATTCGATTATCGTCTATAATCCGAAGGATAAAGCGACCGTATTGGAAATCTTCACCTTCCCGCGCCAACAGAAAGAACCATATTTATGTTTAGCTGATTATCTCCGATCTGTTGACAGCGGTGAAATGGATTATATTGGACTTTTAGCTGTAACAGCAGGAAAAAATGTAAGGAAACGTGCGGAAAAATATAAAGAGGAAGGCAACTTCTTATTAAGCCATGCCATCCAATCGTTGGCACTCGAAACAGCGGAGGCATTTGCAGAGCGCACCCATCAATTAATGAGAGACCAATGGAGCATCATTGATCCTGTTGATTTATCAATTCAAGACCTTTTTGCAGCAAAATATCAAGGGCAGCGTTATTCATTTGGCTATCCATCTTGCCCAAATATCGAAGACCAAGAAAAGCTATTTAAAATGCTGCAGCCTGAACAAATTGGCATTCAGTTAACCGACGGATTTATGATGGAGCCTGAAGCTTCTGTAACAGCGATTGTTTTTGCCCATCCAGAAGCTAGATATTTTAATGTATTATAAAAAAAAAGTGGGATTTGAGAGTAGCCTCTCAATCCCACTTTTTATGTGCTGTCCATTTCATAATAAACGTCGTTTTATTTTCAGTTGATTCTACATTTATTGTGCCATCATGCTTTTCCAAAATTTGCTTTACGACTGATAAACCAAGACCAGTCCCTAAATTTTTCGTCGTTACAAATGGTTCAAATATATTTTCTAATAAATAAGCGGGGATCATTTTCCCGTTATTTGATATTTTTAATATAATCTCGTTTTCAACGTTTTTTAATTCAATTTCAATGATTCGGTTTAGTCCCAATTCAGAAAGTTCTTCAACAGCGTTATTAAGGATATTAAGAAGAACTTGTTTAATCTGTTCTTTAACCGCAAATACTAAACAATTGGCTTGAATGGATGAAGTCACTTCTATGTTCTCATCAACAAAGCGAGGATACATAAACTCAATCATTTTATTCGTAACCCCCGATATGTCGAAAACGACCATTTCATCATCCAAACCCTTTGATTTTGAAAGGTACAAAAAACGCGATACTTTATCCTCAAGACTTTCCATTTCATAGTTAATAATATCAAAATATAAGCCACTTTCTGAATCGGCGCTACTATATTTCTTCTCAAGCATTTTAATAAACCCTTTGATTGAAGTTAAAGGATTGCGGAATTCATGGGCAAAGCTAGCGGCGATTTGGCCTAAAATTGTCAACCGATCATGATGCATTTCCTGAATAAACCTATTTTTATTTAAAATAATCGAATCCTTTAAATCGGTATACTCTTTAATAGCATAATAGACATATTCGTCGAATAGTTCATCAACAATCATAATGGAGGAAAGCTTTTCATCATTATTTAAAAAACTCGCTTTTAAAATAAAACTAATTACGAGTGAACGCCCTGCATTAATATTATAAACATACTCACTAATATTAACATTTGCCTCTATTCTTTCTTTAGCAATCTTTTTTGTTAAAGCAATGATTGGTTCAACATCTCTCGTTTCAACAAATTCATGGATTAATTCTAGTGTCTTTTCTCCATTAGCTAGTATTTCCTTATAGAAAGGATCATTTTTAGCAACTTTGGCAGATTGCATCCATAGATTTAGTATTTCTTCTTTCATTTCTTGTATGTATTTCAAAAAACGCTCGATAAATTGTTTCTTATAATCTATATGTGCTAACATCAATTCACCAGCTTTCATAAAATATATTACCATGTTTTTCAACAAAAAAAAGCCAGTTTTATGAATATTACTCATAAACTGACTTTTTATATTATAAACCTTTATATTGCGGTTCCTCGCTCTCAAGCTGGCCGACACGCTTTTCCAAATCCGCTATGATTTCTTTTAAAGTGTAGACTGCATCTTTGAAAATAGTTTGGACTTCCTCACCTTGGGTGCGCATCAACAAATTTAATAATCCTTGTTCAATACTTTTTAGCATAGACGTGCATTGTTTCACTTGGGAACCTACCGTCATTTTTCATTTTCCACCCTTTCAACATTATCTTTTTATCCTTTAGGCTTAAACAATAAAGCTCCAATAAAGCCAAAAATAATCGCGGCAGAAATACCGGAGCTTGTCACCTCAAACATCCCAGTTATAACCCCAATTAGTCCGTGTATTTCTGCTTCGGCCAAAGCACCGTGAACTAAGGAATTTCCAAAACTCGTAATCGGAACAGTGGCCCCTGCACCCGCAAATTCGATAAGCGGTTCATAAAGGCCAAAACCACCTAATATAGCGCCAATAACAACGAGACTGCTTAATGTATGTGCTGGAGTGAGTTTAAAAACATCGAACATAATTTGCCCCATCACACAGATAAGTCCCCCGATAACAAAGGCCCAAAAATAAATAGCCACCTAAACCCCTCCTCCAGCGCCTACTTCACTTTCAATTGAGACAGCATGGGCAATGCACGGAATCGTTTCTTTTTGTTGATAAGTAAGCGGGGATAGCAATGCTCCAGTTGCCACGACTAAAATTCTTTTTAATATGCCTTTTTTCATTTCATTTAGTAAATGTCCATACGTTACAACTGCCGAGCATCCTGCCCCACTTGCTCCTGACAATACAGGCTGGCCTTCCCGATAAATCATAATTCCACAATCTTTATATATCTCACTCGTTACTTCCACACCATGCTTATTTAATAAGTCTAAAGCAATTTCATGACCAATATGCCCTAAATCACCAGTAACAATTAAATCATAATATGATGCTGGAATATTTCTTTCCTTTAGATGCGCTTCAATTGTATCAATCGCCGCAGGTGCCATCGCCCCGCCCATATTAAATGGGTCTGAAAGGCCCATATCAACAATCCTACCAATTGTGGCTGATGTTACAAAAGGACCATCACCAGAATCGGTGATAATTGCTGTCCCAGCCCCTGTTACAGTCCATTGAGCCGTAGGCGGTTTTTGCCCCCCGTACTCAGTTGGATAGCGAAATTGCTTTTCAACCGCCGTATTATGACTGACAGCACCTGTTAATACGTATTTAGCCCCTTTTCCATTGACAACAAAAGCGGATAGTGCCAACCCCTCCATTGAAGTTGAACAGGCGCCAAATAGCCCAAAATAAGGAGCACCAAGTGTTCGAGCGGCAAAGCTTGTTGAAGTAATTTGATTGCTTAAATCGCCACAAAAAAAGAATTGGATATCTTCTTTTCTTAAACCCGCTTTTTTTATAGCGGTTTGGCATGATTCTTCTAATAGTACCTTTTCTGCCTTTTCATATGAATCCTGATTAAGCCAAAGGTCACCATGGATTAGATCAAAATCATTAGCAAGTCTGCCGTTTCCCTCAAAAGGGCCGACGACTGTTGCCGTTGATTTGATTACTGGTTTATTTTCAAAAATCCATGTACGGTGTCCAACTAGCATTACAAACCACCCCATTGAATTAAAATCGTTTTAATCAAGGCAACGATAAAGGCAGAAAAAACACCAAACATAATGACAGGACCAGCTAATTTAAACATATTACTACCTGTACCAAGTACATACCCTTCCGTTTTATGTTCGATTGCTGCCGAAATGACGGCATTTCCGAAACCTGTTACCGGAACTGCTGTGCCCGCGCCAGAGAACTGTGCAATCCGATCATAAAAACCAAAGCCTGTACAAAGCATTGTTATAAAGATTAAAATGGCGACAGTGGGATTGCCAACTGTTTGCTCAGTAAAGTTGAAATTGGTCATTAAAAATGTTTGAATCATTTGCCCAATCAGACAAATAAAACCGCCAACGAAAAAGGCCCGAAGGCAGTTTGCAACAACGGGGCGTTTTGTTTCCCGCTCTTTTTCAAATTGTTGGTACTCTTGCATTGTTGGCGTTAGATTTTTCTGTTTTTTATTAGACATCAGGATTCCTCCCCCTCTCTAAGTTTGTTCCTTCATTAACTTTTGAATCTTTTTTAATTCCTTATCCAGCTTCTTTTTTGAAATATCATCATTGTTTATTTTTTCTTCTAGCTTCTCCAATTCAATAAAAATTTTATGGTCTGTTGTGACTTCCACTTTTTTTGATTTTAATTCTTTTTCAAGTTCTTTGTTCATTTCTTTCGTTAGTTTTTTCGATTCGAATGTATTCCAATGCTTCAGTTCAACTGCAACCATAAGAAGGTCTTTCGACTCAACGGCTCGTACCCACTTTACTTGATGTTTTTTTAACAATGTATGTTTAGCTCTTTCCGCATCATCTTGGTTTATTTTTCGTTGAACTTCGGAGGTGCTCATGTTCATTGGTTGAGGATAAATACTTTCATTGGCAGGCCCTTCTAGCTGAAACTGATTACAACCTGTCAGTAGTGAGTAAATAAAAAATAGAGAAAATATATATGACGTGATTTTCATCCAATCATCCTTCTGCATTGACATTTGAAAATGAATAATGACTGAAAGAGGCTTGGCAAGCCAGCCTCTTTTGTGCTGAATCATGGCTTTCTTACATTAGTTATTGTACTGAGGCTCTTCATTTTGAATTTCTTGCAAACGGGTGCTGATTGTATCAACAATTTGCTGTGTTTGTTGGGCAGCGCTTTGGTACATTTGTTTTGCAGATTTATTATCAGTTTGCAGTGCAAATGTTTCGAATGAAGCTTGTGCACTTTTTAACCCCGCTAATGTTTGCTTTACTTGTGTTGCTACAGTCATTATAAGTACCTCCTAAAAAGTAGAGTTAATTGAAATTACAATTGTAGTATCAGTAAAAAATGATATGTTATTCAGTATTTTTTTGTAAAAAATGTGAAACGATAGTAAAAAACATTAAAGGAGCAATTGAATTGAGCTTATATAGAAAATTGGCTGCTATTCCTTTTCAAGAAAGAGCTTATGTTGAGGGCACAATTGAACTTATTGGAAACGACTGGATCTTTTTTGACGAAGTGAACGAGGAAGCTTCCGAACTCCAAGATTTGGGGTTGGAACTAGAAGTGCTCATAAATGGGAATTGGGAAAAAGGGACATTAATTGAAAATATGCTTCTTTATTTAGAAAATGATTTTCATTATTTAACAAACGGCGACAGTATTCGCTTCAAAAAAAAGTTGGGGCACTCCTTTAAACAATTAATTGAGGAGCTTTCTGAGGAAACGTATTTGAATTTTGTTAAAGCATTAAATTCTTTTGGTTTTTCGCTTTATGATTGTGTTTATTGCAACAATTTCTTATCTTTTTTACAAACAAGAGAACTAAAGGATGGTATGAATGTGGTACTCTTTGATAACGGGGACCAAATATGTGTTGTTCAACATTATTTTTATAGAGGCAGCGATGTTACGGGTGGTGTTAACGATTTCCAGGACCGCTTTGAATTTGCCCAAAATGATGGCAAAAGAATGGTGTGTGCGTATCTTTCATCTTGATAAAATATTGTTGAAACATGCCTTCCTATGAAAAGACGATTATTGCTCATGTCCATTTGTGCGGCCAGATTTTTGGAACTAGCCCAGTTTTTTGGCCGCATTTTTCTTTTTTGCGGCCATGTTTCGTACTATTTCCTATATCTTGGCCACCTTCTCAATTTTCGTCGACAAGCTTTTTACTCAGATAAATGTGGCGTATCTTACAATACGATATATCCGAAAAATAACGCAATCAAGAGCGCAATTGCGAATTGTATCCAATAAAGTTCCGTTGATTTTCCTTTTGCTTGTTTCACTAATAGAAGCTCCATTGCTACAATTACCCACAAACCAGCTAGGGCTTTGTAAAAAACAGCAGACTGCAAAATACCAGCGCCTAGAGCTGAAGCATAAAGTCCAAATAAATGACCGCCAGTAGCTAAAATTAATATGTAGAATAGACGTAAAATCATCTTCGTAATTTTAGCAGGTTTCTGTTTCCCGTTTTTTTGCATATTATAACTTACAAACAATAAAATAATAGCTACAAACCAAGTTGTAACATGTACATGTAACAAAGTGATTTCCCCCTTTTTACTTTTTTATGTATGAATCCGTCAATTTCCATTATACACATAGTAGATTCAAACTCAAAAAATATTGTCTCATTAATCAACAAATTTTTGGAAAGCGGAGGGAATGTTTTGAGTAAAACAACTGATATTATCAAGCTAACTGAACAATACGGTGCTAACAATTACCATCCTCTCCCTATTGTCGTTTCAAAAGCTGAGGGTGTATGGGTTGAGGACCCAGAGGGAAACAAGTATTTGGATATGTTAAGCGCTTATTCTGCTGTTAACCAAGGTCATCGTCATCCTAAAATCGTGCAAGCGTTAAAAGATCAGGCGGACCGTGTGACCCTTACTTCCCGGGCTTTTCATAGTGACAAGCTTGGGCCTTGGTATGAAAAGGTTGCTCATATAACAGGAAAAGAAATGGTTCTACCGATGAACACAGGGGCAGAAGCAGTGGAAACTGCTTTTAAAGCAGCGCGGCGCTGGGCTTATGATGTAAAGGGTGTATCGGAAAACGCAGCGGAAATTATAGCTTGTACGAATAATTTTCATGGGCGAACAATGGCAGCTGTATCGTTATCATCAAATCCTGAATACAAACGTGGCTTTGGGCCAATGCTTCCGAGCATCAAAATTGTCTCTTTCGGCGACTTACAAGCATTGAAAGCGGCAATTACACCGAATACAGCTGCTTTTCTTGTTGAGCCCATCCAAGGTGAAGCTGGTATTATAATCCCGCCAGAAGGTTATTTAAAAGCGGCCTTTGATGTTTGTAAACAAAATAATGTTTTATTCATCGCTGATGAAATTCAATCGGGACTAGGCCGTTCTGGAAAGATGTTTGCCTGTGATTGGGAAAATGTAAAGCCTGATATGTATATTCTTGGAAAGGCCCTTGGCGGAGGTGTTTTCCCTATTTCCTGTGTAGCAGCAAATAAAAATATTCTTGGAGTTTTTGAACCCGGCTCACATGGGTCAACATTTGGCGGAAATCCGCTGGCCTGTGCCGTTTCTATCGCCGCCCTTGATATAATCATTGATGAAAAACTAACAGAATGTTCCCTTGAACTAGGAACCTACATGTTAAACGAGCTACAAAAAATCAATAATCCGACTATTAAGGAAGTGCGCGGAAAAGGCTTATTTATTGGTGTTGAACTAACAACATCTGCCCGTCCTTATTGTGAAAAGCTAAAAGAGGAAGGTTTGTTATGCAAAGAAACGCATGAAAATGTTATCCGCTTTGCACCACCATTAGTGATTACGAAGGACGATTTGGATTGGGCGTTAGAGAAAATTCGTAAAGTGCTTGCTTGAAATACGAGGACGATAATAGAAAAGACTGGCAGACCTATATAAAATTGATATCTGCCAGTTGACTTTGCTAAAACAAACTAGAATGTGCACCTGTTTGTACACATTTATTTTAAAGTGTTGGGTCAATTTCCTTGCGGTTACAACGCCCTTACCATCCCTCCATCAACCAAAAACGCCTGCCCTGTCACATAGGAGTTAGCCTCTGAACATAAAAAGACAGCGATATTAGCAAATTCCTCCGGCAATCCATAGCGACCAAGTGGAATTGTAAGCTCCTTAGAGACTTTTACTTCTTCAGGTGATTTACCTAAATTATTGGCAGCAATAGAATCAAGCTCTTGTAGACGGTCTGTGCCGATGCGGCCAGGACCAAGAGTGTTTACTAATATTTTGTCTTTTCCAAGTTCGGTCGCCAAGCTTTTTGCTAAGCCAGCGATGCCATTGCGGAATGTATTGGAAAGAATTAATCCATCAATCGGCTCTTTGAATGAAGATGAAGCGATATTTAAAATGCGGCCTCCACCTTGTTTTCTCATATGTGGTAGCACTTCACGGATTGTGCGTACATAGCTTAATAAATTTAATTCAAAAGCCTTTATCCAAGCTTCATCGTCAAAGTTGTCAAATCCTCCCGCAGGTGGACCACCAGCATTATTAACAAGAATATTTATCGGACCGAAAGTATCTACAGTTTTGTGCACAGTTTCTTTAATTGATGCTGCATTGGTAATATCGCAGACCGCATAGTGAATATTACCGTTCGTTTTTCCCTTTATTTCTTCCGCCGTTTTTTGTAAAGACTCCTCGCTCCGGCTAGCAAGCATGAGATTTGCACCCTCTTCAGCTAGTTTTGTGGCAATTGCCTTTCCCAAACCTTTACTCGAAGCCATTACTAGTGCTGTTTTTCCTTTTAAACCTAAATCCATTTCGAATCCCCCCTTAAATTACTCCTCAATCATATTCCGTAATGTACCAATTCCGTCAATTGTCACTTCCACTACATCCCCTTGATTTAAATAGCGTGGCGGCTTAAATCCTTTCCCTACCCCTGCTGGCGTTCCTGTTGCAATAATATCGCCAGACTCTAATGTAGTTCCTTGTGAAATCGTTGAAATAATTGTTGGGATGTCAAAAATAAATTGCTCCGTATTGGCAGATTGACGGACCTCACCGTTTACTTTTGTTTCGACATTTAAATTCCCCGGATTAGCAATCGTTGATTTATGTACGATATAAGGACCCATTGGACAAGAAGTATCTAAGCTTTTGCCGAGTAAATATTGTTTATGTCTCTCCTGAAGGTCTCTAGCGGTAATATCATTAATAATCGTATAGCCAAAAACATAGTCCATTGCTTCTTCTTTTGCGATTTGTTTTCCTTTTTTCCCAATAATGACGGCGAGTTCACCTTCATAATCTAAACAGTCTGTTACATGCTTGTGATTTAAGACGATCCCCTCATGACCAATAACAGCTGTTGGCGCTTTTGAGAAAAGAATCATTGCTTCTGGAATATCCTTTTCACTCCCCAACTCAATCGCATGAGCGGCATAGTTTTTACCTACACAAAAAACATTTTTACGCGGGCGTGGAATCGGTGCAAGTAGTTTGACATCACTTAAGCTGTATTCATAATCTCGGCGATTATCTGCTTGTTCCAACCAGATTAAAACCTCTTTCACCGCAGCAGTAAATTTATCACCTAAAGAAATACAATCAATCATCATATTAGGTAATTGCAATTCGCTCCCCATTGAATCAAGTACTTTGCGAAGATGGATTACTTTATCTAATGATTGATTCATTACACCAACAAATAGTTCATCATTAATTTCCGCAGTTACAAATTTCATAAATTTAGTGTCACCTCTATTTCAATTTATGTTTTTATTTTCAACTTATTTTTATTGAATGTCAAAAGACTTGAAGCAAAGAACTTGCGCCCTTTGCCTCATTAGTCATAATAATAGTGACCGAAGGAACTGCCTTTTCTTTTCTTCGGGCACTAGACACTAGGGCGGAGGAATATTAGTTTACAAAACGGCCGCCTTTAATATTTCCGGACTCTTCCCATTTTTGGTTGCGAAGATGGATTTTTTGGATTTTTCCAGAAGCTGTTTTTGGTAACTCATCTACAAATGTGACTCCAGTAACAGCTTTAAAGTGAGCAAGCTTGCTTCTTGAGAATTGAATAACTTCTTCTTCAGTTAATGTTGCCCCCTCCTTCACGACTACGAAGGCATGTGGTGTTTCACCCCATTTTTCATTTGGCAGAGCAATGACCGCTGCTTCTATAATGCTTGGATGTTCATATAAAATACCTTCAACTTCGATTGAAGAAATATTTTCGCCGCCGCTAATAATAATGTCTTTTTTCCGATCAACAATTTCAATTGTTCCGTATTTGTCTACTGTACCCATATCACCTGTATGGAGCCAGCCGTCCTGAATCGTTTCCATCGTCGCTTGTTCGTTTTTCCAATACCCTTTCATAACGCTGTTGCTGCGCGTTACGATTTCTCCAATTTCCTTGCCATTCCAAGCTACTTCCTCGCCAAAATCATTGACGACTTTAACTTCACAGCCAATCATGGAAATACCGGCTTTCGCTTTCAAGCGATGTTTTTGTTCTTTTGATAATCCTTCCAAATGCGGGCGGATTGGTGAATACAAGCTAAGCGGCGAAGATTCCGTCATTCCATAAACTTGAATAAACTCCCAGCCTAATTCGTCCTCCACTTTTGTGACAAAAGCAGGAGCAGGAGCAGACCCAGCGATGACAATGCGAATATCATGGTTAAACGTTTGTTTATTTTGATCATAGTATTGAAGAAGACTATTTAACACAGTTGGCGCCATGTGCATAACAGACACTTTTTGTTCTTGAATTAAACTAAAAATTGTCTCAGGCATGATTTTTCTTAGCATGACTTGAGTAGCGCCGTTAGCCGTATAATAGAAAGGCGAACCCCAGCCATTTACATGGAACATCGGTAAAATGTGCAACAGCGTATCTTTGTCAGAAACACGAAGATGATGCTGAACAGACAGGGCATGTAAGTAATTATTTCGATGTGTTAACATAACACCCTTCGGATTACCTGTTGTACCGCTTGTATATAATAAACTACATACATCTTGCTCGTCCATCTCTGGACGGTCAAACGGATCAGTTGGATATTTACTTAACCAGCGGTCGTAATCAATATCTTTACAACCAGCCTCAGCATAATGAATTAAAACGTTTTCAACGGTTTGCAGCTGCTCACGAATAGGGGCAATTTGATGATAAAGCTCCCCGTCGCAGACCAACACTTTTGTTTCACTATGATTTAAAATAAATAAATAATCCTCTGGCTTTAGACGTGTGTTTAACGGAACCATTATGGCACCTGTTTGAAAAACACCGTAAAAGCCTTCAAGCATTTCTAATGTATTCGGCGCTAAATAAGCGACACGATCACCTTTTTGCACTCCTAAATCCACTAATCCATGTGAAAGCTGATTGACTCTGTCATTTAATTGCGAATAGGTGAACTCTCTCCCATCTGTATTAATGACTGCTTTTTTTGGACCATATAATTTAACGGCGCGATCTAAAAAATCATTTAATAACATTGGAACATACATAAAAGCCCCTCCGTATCAAGAGTATTTTGAATATTCTAAATTAAATATAACATACTTTTTTATAAAAATGGACTAGATTTGTTTGATAATTACTTACAATTTTCTTTAAAAAAGTCTGGAGCTATTGGTTGCAACTGGATTTATCAGAAGAAGCAATCGGGGAAAGATTTTTAATTTGAATAACAAATAGTAATAATCACTTTTCTAATTGCCAAGAATATAAAGAAAAAGACAGGCTAATAACAAAGTCTGGTTTAAACTATAAAAGGAAGTAAAATAACCGTTCCTTGCTTCCTAACTTAACTAAAGAATAAACAATTTACAAATAAAAAACTGAGTGAATTATTTTTCTCACTCAGTTCGTAATATAATGATTATTTATCTGCTAATAACATTGTCCAATATTTTTCTATATGATTGAATGTCTGCTTTGTTTGATGGGTAATATAGTTTCTTGCTAAGTAGTAATCAGCATCCTTTGGTGAAATTCCTTTTGTTACAAATTGAAGTAACTGTTCTTTCACATTTGATAAGACAGATGATAAATCTTCCTTACTCGCAACTTCTTTGAACATTTCCAAATAACTATTAATATGAAATCTAATTTCCTTTTCCGAGTAATTCGTTCTGCTAAGTTTACTTATCATTGATAAATGCGGAGATAGTGTTTCAGACCTAAGTTCTTGTCTGACTCTCGCCCTATCTATCTCAAATCTTTCTCGAAATGACTTATAAGTACGAACTATCGGTGTATTATAATCAACATATTTTGTAATAAGCTCATCAAATCCCTGCTTGATGTCTCCATTTAAAAACTTTTCGCTAAAAGCTTGTAGTGCTGCTGTTGAAGATCCTAACTCAAGCAGTCCTTCGTAAGAAGTAAGTGGTTCTCTACCTCCATGCTTTGACACAACATAACCAAAAGATTGATAATCATTAGACATTGAGTGTGCATTTACTAAGTCAAGTCCATCTGTTATATATTGCAAAGTAGATTCAATCTCTTCCATTTCCTCCGTACTAAGAGAATCGAAATAATGTGATTCATGTAAATATTGAGTAAAAACAAGCCATTGATCCGATGGAAGATACGAAAAAAGATTGGATGGATCAATATCTACACCTTCTGCTTTTGCATTATTAATACCGTCAGCTAAAAGCTCCCCTATATTACGCGTCTGTAATTGTAATTCAATACTTTCATCAGAAATAGTGACTTTATAGGCTGGTTCATTTGGTTTTTCCATTGCTGCTTGTCCAAAAGAGGAATTCTTTTGTGATGAATCATAGTAACGTTTAGTCATATAACGCTCAAGCACTGATCCCCAATATTCAAAATTAGCTTTCACATTTAACGCTCCTTCAATCTATATTTAACCTTTGAAACAATCAATTTATCACTTCAAAGTAAGGAGGTGGTTCAATTCCATTTATCCATTGTAAATTCATTCTCTACCATAGTAAGATTGATAGATAGATAGTAATTCTTCCGGAACATTTAAACTTTCTTGTACCTCAATCATAGAATTCATATTGGAGTTAGGTGCAAGTAGTTCGTTTGCATTACTTGTTTGAACCCCAATATTAAACATAGTGATGATTAAAACAAAACTTAGTACTAAGATTTTACCTAATTTCATACTCTTCTCCTCCTAAATATTAAATATAGTACTTTATATTATTATCGGTTTATCAAATCAGTATTTAACATATTTATACAATTTACCCAAAAATGGTGTTTTTTTAATATTTATCTATAATTTTCCATCACGGAACATTATCTAGGTCAATATCATAAACTGGTAACAGGATTTTAATAAAAGGGTGTTTTAATATGCCAGCAATTGTCGGAGCTGTAAATGTTGTGAGCTTAGCTGCAAGTAGTGTTATGAATATCGGGGATGTATTTACGATTGCACCAAAGAGCACAGCTAAAACCTTTGCAGGTGCCGGGTCTTTCATAACTGGGGATACGAATACAGTAACAAATTACTATAGCAACACGAACACATACGAATCGGACACTGTCGACCAGCCAATGCTCCTAAACTTATGATTTTTTCAAAAGGAGTTTATTTTATGAACTTTTATGTAAACCAAAGTATTGTCATTCAATACATTAAAATCGGTGGTATTACGAATTCGTCCGTCTTGCAAATCGGAAGTGCCGGCATTATCAAACCACAAGCACATTTATATAATACGGGTGGATTTACCGGACCGGCACCACAAGCAGAACCATATATACCATCCGTTCCATTAACAGGGCCATGATGATAGGCATTCACCTATTTATGCATCCATACATAAACTGTATTGGAAAGAGGTGAAGTTGATGAACGGAAGTAATGGCATTCATTATTATTTATACCAAGTTGATTCCTATTTGCGTGTCCAGCAAAATCAAATCCAAAGATTGCAGGAAGAAGTAAGGTCTTTACAGGAAAAGGTAAACAATCTTCGCGACCCACAAACAACGAATATCGAAAGAATTGAATATAAATTTGATCAATTAAAAATTGAGACATTAGAGGGAACGCTTAATATTGGCTTAACACCTCAGGGCATGTCAGATCCTGATACAGTGGAACATTTCTCAGTTAACCAAGACTTTCCGGGAGGCGCCTCTATTTTTCAAAAATATCCTGAGTTATATCCAAGATTAAGAGAAGGGGTTATGCAATATTTAAGAACAGACTGTCAACAATTAATAGATGAATGTGCGCTGAAATATAATAAGAACGTTACCGGCCCACATCGAACATTTATTATTGAGGATATAGAGAGACAGCTCGATGAACGTCTAAATTATCACTTAAATAAAACAACAAATAATGTAATCAGGAATGGTGGCCAAGAGGAAATTATTTATTTAGTAATGTCAGAAGTTAAAAAAGATATTACGAATGCAATTGATGCTTTTATTAAGCATATGCCTATGGGAGGGAATTTTGCATGATGAATTATACTGTTATTAACCATGATCTTACCGTTTGTAATATTAAGATTACCGGTGTATCTGTTTCTTCTGTATTTTTAGTTGGAGATACAAATACGATATCAATGGCTTCAGCTTTTGATACGCCACCTGAATCTTTAATCATTGGACCAACCGTTCAGATTGAACAGTAAAAGGGTGTGTTACATTGCAGCAAAGACTTTCCATCGTTGATAAGCTTCAGATTAGATCAGTATTTTTAAGCTCTATTATTGAAATTGGTGATTCTAACATGGTTCTCCCCTTTTCAAGGGCCTTGGCCGTCCATCGCGAACATCAACTTTTGGGTGGAGGCGAAGGGAGTATGAATTATCCTATTTTTTATCGTCCTCTTCCTAGACCAATCATAACAGAGCAAGTATCGGTAAGAAGAATGAATGAATCACCGAAAATTCATGTTCATTCTATCTCTATTATTGGTCTTTCTACTTCCTCCGTTGTTCATATCGGTTCAACAAATCTCATATACGGGGAAGGAAGGGTTAAACATATCCGTCAATTAATAGATGCCAAACAAGATATACAAACCGTGGAAATATCGAAATAGACGAACCTTTTTAGAAAAATAACATAATTTAATAATAAGTAGTAAAAACAAAGGATGTTCATGATGCCTTCAGTAATTGGTGGACCGATTAATATTACACATGCAGACGGGGTTGTTCATTTTGGTGATTCTTTTTATATTGCTCCAAAAACTGTAGCAAAAACTTATTCTGGATCCGGTGGAGCGAATACAGGCAATTTTGTTCTAGCAAATAGCGGCGTAAGTGCAACAAACACATTTGATTCTGATGCAACTGATCAAACTACTGCAAATAATGGATAAAGGGGCTGTCCAATTCGGACGCCCCTTTTCTTGTTACCATTTCCGCTTATCAATTAATTTTTTACAATCCCGCTCAAGTGACCCTATGGGAACAGCTATAATAGTCGGAGTAACACGAATAACATCTTTTATTTTCTCAACAATACCACTTTCAAACGATTCGCCCGCTTCGATGAAAATTTCAAATCTATCTTGGCTAGATTCTCTTGTAACAACAGCTTGATAATTTTCATACCCTAATTCGCTTAGTACAGTTGTCAGCTGTTTTTCTCGGACAAACATTCCTTTCACTTTGATGCCATCGCTAACCCTGCCAAGCACACCTGCTAATCTCTGGCCTTCAAAACCTTGCACCCATCTTGATAAATCACCTGTACCAAAACGAATAAGCGGATAATTTTCATCAAATAAAGTGACAACGACTTCTCCCTCGCCACAATCCTCACCAAGCGGCAGCTCCTCACCTGTAAGTGGATTGCACAACTGGACTAATGCCGTCTCGGTTATTTTTAAACCAGGACCAGCCTTGTCTTCATAAGCAATTAGCCCGCAGTCTGCCGTACCGTATCCTTCATACACCTCAATACCGAAAGTTTGACATCTTTTCCGCAGCTCAGCTGTAACCATTTCAGCCGTAAAAAATGCTTTCGTAAGCTTTATTTCAGAACCAGGACGCCAGCCTTTTTCTTCCACTGTATCTAATAAAATAGCTAAAAAGCTTGGTGTGCCAACATAGCCGGTTACTCCTAAATCTTTCATGACCTGAACCTGCAATTCCTTATTGCCGATGCCCGCTGGGATAACGGTAGCTCCTAACTTTCGTAAGGCGCTATCAAACATAAAACCAGCCGGTGATAAATGATATGAAAATGTATTTTGGACAATGTCTTGTTCATGAAACCCGGCAGCCTTTAATGCTTCTGAAAATCGCCAACTATCACCATCTAGCGGCTGGGGGTCATAAATCGGTCCCGGTGACATAAAAATCCGCGCCATCTTTGATGCAGCAACCGTTGCAAGCCCACCGAACGGAGCATTGTCCTTTTGAAGGGCCGGTAAATCTTCCTTTTTTAATACAGGAAGTTTGCCAAGGTCCTCCCTTGTCCTAATTTCCGAGGGCTTGACGTTTGCCTTATGCATCCACTTTCTAAAACCTTCAGCGTGATCATAAGCATACTGTATGATTTGCTCTAATGCGTCCACTACAACCACCGCTTTCTCCGCTTATAAGACTTTAAGTCACGGTAACTTTTTCTGCCTTTATCACTTAAACCGAGATAAAATTCACGAACATCTTCATTTGATAGAAGTTTGTCAACCGGACCATCCAAAACAATTCGCCCATTTTCCATGATATAGCCATAGTCAGCAATCGATAGGGCAATAGTAGCATTTTGCTCAACAACAAGAATGGTTGTGCCTTCCTCTTGATTAATTTTCTTAATAATGCTGAAAATCTCTTTTACTAGTAATGGAGCAATCCCAAGTGAAGGTTCATCTAGAAGCAGTATCTTAGGCTTTGCCATCATTCCTCTACCAATTGCCAGCATTTGCTGTTCCCCGCCAGAAAGATAGCCTGCTTGACGACTTTTTAACATTTCAAGCTTGGGAAAATAGTAATACACTTTTTTAAGATCTTCCTTTAAATTTTTTCGGTCCTTTCGCGTATGGGCACCAGCAATTAAATTATCCTCGACAGTCAAATGTTTGAAAACACGACGCCCTTCCATACATTGAAATATGCCTTTTTTTACGATTGTTTCGGCAACATTTTCATCAATTCGTTCCCCATTTAAAAGAATTTGACCATCTGTTACTTCTCCGCGTTCACTTTTTAATAGTCCAGAAATGGCCTTCAATGTTGTCGTCTTTCCCGCGCCATTGCTTCCTAATAGGGCAACTATTTTTCCTGCGGGAATCTCCATTGACATCCCTTTTAAAACTAGGATTACTTTGTCGTACATAACCTCGACATTATTTAGTGTGAGCATGGCAGCCTCCTATTCTTAAAACAGGGTGTTCCATAAAGAAACACCCCTAGTTCGATTAATAACCAATATAATCCGTTATAACTTCAAACTTTCCATTTTTCACTTCGGCAAGACGAATTTGGTTTGTACCCGCATGATTGTCTGGTGTAAATGTTACCGGTGCCGCAAGTCCTCCTAAGTCTAGATTTGTAATTTTCTCTAAGCCAGCACGGATTCCTTCACCAGTTGTTGGGTCATCAGCAAGCTTGATTCCTTCCACCATAATTTTCGCCGCAATCCAACCTTGGATAAACTTTTGGTTTTTATCTTCTAATTTTTGCCCTTTACTTTCAAGGTATGTTCTAATTTCAGCTAAACCTGGTAAGTCTTCATATGGGAAAGCATGAGTGACAGCCCCGATAAATCCTTCAGCAGCATCGCCTGTAATCGGCAGTAAACCTTCACCTGTTGCCCAGTTTAAGCCGATAAATTTTGTTGTAAGACCTAGCTTCTTAGCATCTTTTAAAATTGTCGCTGTTGCGCCCCAAGTTTCTTGAATAATCGCATAATCAGGGTTTTTCTTTTGCATATTTAATAATTGTGGTGTTGCATCTAACGCCTTTAAGTCAACAACTTGCTCATCAACAACTTCAATTCCTAAATCTTTTGCAAAGTCTTTCGCATCTTGAACTGGCGATTTTCCAAATGCTGTATCATTGTAAATGAAAGCAACTGTTGGTGCTCCTTCAGTGTGGTTATCTTTGATCCATTTTAATGCCGAGCGTGCTTGGTCAGAGTATGACGCAGCAGATAAGAAATTGTATGGACTCTCATCCATATTTTTTAAGCCTTCAGAATATGAAGCTGAAATAAATGGTAGCTTATCAGCCGCAACTAATTGACGAAGTGCTTCTGTATCCCCAGTACCCCAACCCAAAATAGCGGCTACCTTGTCTTTTGATTTTAATTTTTGATAAAGCTTAGTTGCTTCAGGAATTTTGTAAGCATAATCATCGCCAATTAACTCTAGTTTATAGCCGTTAATCGGTCCTTGTGTTGCTAAATAGTCAAAAAATGCTTTTTCACCTTCAGCATACGGTGTACCAACATCACCTGTTCCACCTGTTAAGTCAAAAAGAGCACCAACTTTAATTGTTCCTTTCACTTCTTCAGTATTTGCTTGTTGTTCTGAGCTTGCTTCCCCTTCATTTGCCTTTGTTGGGGCTGTCTGGGTCATTTTATTGCCTCCGCCTGAACAACCAACAAGCATTCCTACCGCTAGCACTACCATTAATAATACTGACCAAAATTTCTTCATTCTGCTCCCCCTCTTTTTTAAAAAAAATACTATTGAAATATCGATACGTGTCTTTTCATTTTTCCACCTATCGTTTATCCCCAAAAAATTCTAATCAATATGAAAATGGCCATAACTTGAAATAATCCTTGATGTTTTGCCATATTTTCGCCAGTCCTTTCGGTTCATATATTAAGAAAATAATAATCACTAAACCGAAGACAACTTCCTTTAAACCATTTAACACATCTGCTAAATCTGGGAAAATCCCGCTAAAAACATCAATCACAGACCGAAGGACAACAGGTAACATTGTTATAAATACCGCTCCGTAAATCGAGCCGAATACGCTACCTAAACCGCCAACGAGAATCATCGCCAAATATTCAATCGATACTGTTGTGCTGTAAAGTTCAGGACTCACAACCATCATGTAATGCCCTAACAGAGCCCCAGCAATCCCTACGAAAAAGGAACTTACAAAAAACGCCAGCACCTTATATTTAAACAAGTCAATCCCAATAACTTCAGCGGCAACATCGCGGTCGCGAACGGCAATAAAGGCGCGTCCAACTCTTGACCTAAACAAATTAAGGGAAAATATAATAGTTGCAAGTAAGATGACAAACATTAAATAATAGTAGCTCGTTTCGCTATAAAAAGAGAAACTCCCTATTTCTGGTCGGTTTAAGACAAGCCCTGCTGTACCGCCTGTTAATGAATCCCATCTAGAGATAACAAACAGGATGATAACTTGAGCAGCAAGGGTGGCAATTGCTAAATATAACCCTTTTAAACGGAGCGATGGGATCCCAAACATTGCCCCTACTAAAGCGGTTATAATCCCTGCCGTTGGCATCGCAACCCAAAAGCTTAACCCAAGCTTTGTTGTTAAAATCGCTGAAGTATAACCGCCAACACCTAGGAAAGCACCGACACCTATCGAAATCTGACCTGTAAATCCAGTTAAAATATTAAGGCCAATCGCGCCAATCGCTGCGATTCCACATAATGTTGCTAATCCAACAGTATACTCAGATGCAAACAATGGCAAAATTGCGAATATTGCGATAATTAAAAAGACACGCATTCGAATTCTTGATATTTTCCATATCGCCATATCTTGCTTATAATTCACATGGTATTCACCACAGTCCATGACAAATGGGTTTCGCATTTATTACACCCTCTCTATTTCTTTTTTGCCAAATAAACCATATGGCTTGAACATTAAAATGAAGACAAGGATGATAAATGGCATTACCTCTTTCAAGCCTCCACCAACTAGAGGATCGAGATAACCACCTGTCATACTTTCAATCACACCGATAATAAGGCCACCAACAATCGCCCCCGGTATACTATCAAGACCACCTAATATAGCAACAGGCAGAACCTTTAGGCCAATAAAAGCAAGCGAAGAGTTTACACCGTTAATATTTCCAATTAAAACACCGCCAACAGCTGATACGACAGCAGCAATGGCCCAAGCACAAGCGAAGATGACCTTGACACTGATTCCCATCGACATCGCTGCTTGCTGGTCATCTGCTGTTGCTCGCATCGCAATCCCCATTTTTGAATATTTGAAAAATAATGTGAAAAGGATAAGCATGACGATGACGATGGCAAGTGACCATAAATACACCGGTGCAACAATAATATTGCCTAAATGAACAGGCAGTTCGGAAAATATTTGCGGAAACACTTTTGTTTCATGTCCCCAAATAATGTGAACAATCCCAAGCAAAACACTAGATAAACCAATCGTAGCCATGATTAAAGAAATAACTGGTTCCCCAATAAATGGCCGGAGTACAATCCGTTCAATAACAAGACCTAGTACGGCACTAAATAAAAGCGTCATGATTAATGCCGGAATAAATGGAATATTATAGCTTGACACAAGTGTTAAACACACATATGTACCAACTAATAAAAATTCCCCTTGCGCAAAATTAATCGCATCACTAGATTTATAGATTAACACAAATCCTAGGGCAACTAACGCATAAACACTCCCGATAACAATCCCCGTCACTAACATTTGTAGAAAGAACGTCATTAAGCCACCACCTCTTCTTCCAATAATGAGATGACCTGTAAAGTTGTCCTAATAATTTGTTGTTTTCCATCTCGATATTTGATTGTGCCTTCTACATCAATTTTTTCATTTTCTGAGTATAACCCTTCGATTAGATCTTCATATTTTTTTGCAACAAACTGTCTGCGTACTTTCTTCGTGCGCGTCAATTCTTCGTCATCCGCATCCAATTCTTTATAAAGGAGAACGAACTTTTTCACACGTGCTTTTTCTGGTAAAGTTTTATTCACTTCATTCACTTGTTCTTGGATTAGTTCAAGCACCTCGGGTTTTGAGGAGAGGTCTGTATAGGTTGTATAAGAAATTTGCTTTTTCTCCGCCCAGCGGCCGACATTTTCCATATCAATGTTAATCATTGCGACAACATAAGGCCTAGAGCGCCCAATCGCTACAGCCTCTTTAATATACTGGCTGAACTTTAATTTATTTTCGATAAACTGCGGTGAAAACATTTCACCTGTTTGCAAGCGAATGACATCTTTTACACGGTCGATAATGTAGAGATGGCCTTTTTCATCTAGGCTACCCGCGTCACCAGTATGCAACCAGCCGTCTTCAATCGTCTCTTTCGTTGCTACTTCATTTTTATAATAACCTACACAAACACTTGTACTTTTGATAAGGATTTCTCCTTCATCGGAAATCTTTACTTCTGTTCCAGGCAAAGGAATGCCGACACTATTTATTTTTATATCACCATCACGATGGACGATGGAAATACCAGACACTTCAGTTTGTCCATAAATACTTTTTACGTTCACCCCAATACTATGAAAAAATCGAAACACATCTGGACCAAGTGGGGCTCCGCCAGTGTACGCCCGCTTAATTCTTAGTAGTCCGATATGATCACGGATGGCGCTAAACATTAAATAGTCTGCTAGTTTGTACATTATTTTAGTGCCAGTCTTTACTGTTTCATTATTGAAATGGGCATCGGCAACCTTTTCGCCAATTGGCTTGCACCATTCATAAAGCTTTCTTTTTAACCAGCCTGCATCTTGAATTTTGACTAGAAATTTAGAAAGCATATCTTCATATATTCGTGGTGGTGAAAACATCACATGAGGTCCGATTTCCCTAATATTCTGCAAAACGGTTGAAGGCTCTTCAGGGAAATTTATCGTAATGCCATTATACAGTCCAAGCGCTATTGACATCATTTGTTCCCCAATCCAAGCTAGCGGCAAAAATGAAAGATATTGATCATCCTTTTCTGACGGGTCAATTGACGATAGATTCATTGCCATGTCAAATAAGTTTTGATACGTTAACATCGTCCCTTTCGGATGTCCGGTTGTCCCCGATGTATAGGAAAGGATAGCAACATCTTCATAGCGGCCTTTTCTAAGCTCTTCTTCAAATAGCGTTCGATCTACTTCATTCACCTTTTGACCGATGACTTGGACATCTTTAAAAAATAATAGATTCGGATCATCATAGTTTCTCATGCCACGGTTATCGTAATAAATAATCCATCTTACTTTCGGAATTTGCTGTTTAATTTCTAAAATTTTATCGACTTGCTCTTGGTCTTCAACAACAACAATGGAAGCATCCGAATTATCAATGATATAGCTAATTTCATTTGGCAGTGACTCTTGATAAATACCCACCGTTACACCGCCTAAGCTTTGGGAAGCTAATTCACTAATCACCCATTCCGGGCGATTATCACCGATAATTGCCAGCTTTTCTCCCCGTTTAAAACCTAATTCAAAAAGACCTAGAGCAAACTCTCTTACTTCTTCAAAGTATTCTTGATACGTATATTCATTCCAAATTCCAAAGTCCTTTTCGCGCAAGGCGACTTTTGCTCCCTCATTCCTTGCTCTTTCATATAGCGCTTGAGGAAACGTCAAATCCATCATGCAGCTTATCCCTCCCTAAACAATCAAATGCCGATTGGCTCTGTGGAAATCTATCATTTTTAAAGCTATAAACTTAACTAACTTGTTCTTCCCCGAGATACGCTTCTATGACCTTTGGATTGTTCTGAATCTCAGCTGGGGTGCCATAGCCAATTAGTTTTCCAAAATCAAGAACAGCAATATGATCAGATAAGTCCATAATCACGCCCATATCGTGTTCGATTAAAATAATCGTCGTATTCATTTCTTCATGAATATCAATAATATAACGGGCCATATCTTCCTTTTCTTCCGTATTCATACCAGCCATCGGTTCATCTAATAGCAAAAGCTCCGGCTCCAGAGCAAGCGCTCGGCCCATTTCAACACGTTTTTGCAGGCCATATGATAATGTCCCAACGGGTGTATTGCGAATATCTTCAATTTCAAGAAAATCGATGACATCCTCCACCTTCCGGCGATGCTCAATTTCCTCGCGCTGTGCTTTTCCCCAATAAAATCCACTTGCTAGTAAACCTGTCTTCATTCTGATATGTCTCCCTAGCATTAGATTGTCCAATACGGATAAATGAGGAAACAACTCAATATTTTGAAACGCCCTTGCTATGCCAAGGCTTGCCCGCTTATGAGGCTTAAGGTGATTAATTCTTTCACCATTAAAAGAAATTGACCCCTCTGAAGGTTGGTATAAACCACTAATACAGTTCAACATACTAGTTTTTCCAGCTCCATTCGGGCCGATTAACGCAAAAATTTCCCCTTTGTTAACAACGTAACTAACCTGATTGAGCGCAACTACACCTCCAAATCGTAATGTTACGTCCTTTACCTCTAAAACTCCCAAACGCCCACCCCCACTAATCAACATTTTTGAAAATGTTTTCCAACTGACTATACCATCTAAAGTACGTTTTGTACAACAATATATTATAAAAAAAATATAATATATTATCTTTTATGAGACAAGCTGTAGGAATATGATTCATTTCCGAAAAAAATTTGTACAAGCTTGCTAATAAAAAATCCTAATCTAGTCTATGCTAGATTAGGATTTTTTATTAATGCTCGCCTGCTTTTAAAACACGTCTCATAATTTTTCCTGAACGAGTCTTTGGAATTGTTTTGCAAAATTCAATAATACTTGGTACAGCATATTCTGGTAAACGGGTTTTAACAAATGAACGAATTTCTTCTTTTAGTTCATCACTTTCCTTGTAGCCATCATGAAGTACGATAAATGCTTTTATGATTTCGCCGTGACCTGGGTCGGGAATTCCGATAACCCCTACTTCAGCCACAGCGAGGTGCTCAATTAGCTCGCTCTCAACTTCAAGTGGTCCGACACGCTCCCCATCTGTATTAATAACATCATCAACGCGACCTTCAAACCAGAAATAGCCATCTTCATCCTTGTAAGCAGAATCACCTGTAACAAACCAGCCTGTTTCGAAATATTGCTCATATTTTTCTTGATCATTCCATATCGCCCGCATCATCGCTGGCCATTTCGGCTTAATCGCTATATGTCCTGTACGATTTGGTGGCAATTCATTTCCAAAATCATCAACAATGGCAAGCTTAATCCCCGGCAATGGTTTCCCCATCGAGCCAGGGCGAATGGGATTAGAGCGGAAATTCGCACAAATACATGCTCCTGTTTCTGTCATCCACCAATTATCATGGATACGTTGATTTAACACCTCTAGCCCCCATTGGATGACTTCAGGATTTAGCGGCTCACCGCCGGAAATAATATGGCGCAGTTTTGATAGGTCGTATTTTTTCGGAAGCTCCCTATCAGCAGCCATGATCATTTGTAAAGCTGTTGGAGCACTATACCACACATTTACACGATACTTTTCAAGCGTTTGAAACGTTGCCTGCACTCTAAAACGCCCGCCACGCATGACAATGGTCACGCCATTTAACCAAGGCGACCACATTCCCGCGGACGTCCCAGTAATCCAGCCAGGGTCAGCTGTACACCAATATACATCCCCTTCACGTAAGTCATAAGCCCATTTACCTGCTAAATATTGATGAACCATGGCATCATGGACTTGGAGGACACCCTTTGGCTTTCCTGTAAACCCTGCTGTATAGTGAAGAAGCATTGCTGTTTCACGGTCTACCCATTCAATTGTGTATTCATCAGATATGCTCATCAAATCTTGATACAATATTTGATTGTCCGCTTTTTTCTCTTCGCCACCAACAATAATAATGTGTTTTAACTGTGGCAGTTCATCAATTGGAATACGTTCCACGAGCTCTGGTGTTGTTACAATAGCAACCGCTTCGCTGTCCTTTAAACGCTCCTTAACAACTTCATTCATAAATGCTTCAGTCATCGGACCAGCAATCGCCCCCATGCGGATAATACCAAGAATGGAAATATACACTTCCGGACTACGCGGCATAAAAACAAAAACACGATCCCCTTTTTTAATCCCATATGTACGCAAACCATTCGCAAATCGACAAGAAAGCGTTTGCAGTTCCCTGTATGTGTAAGCTTCATCACGAGCGCCATCGGTAAAGAAAAGCGCTGTTTGCTTAGCTTTTCCATCATTTACATGGCGGTCAATAGCCTCATAAACAATGTTAACATGTCCGGTTTTATACCAAGTAAATGTTTCCTCAACCGTTTTCCAATCCATATTTAGAGCGACTTCATCATAGTTTTTTAGATTAGCTGTTTCGTCAATGAATAATATTTCCTCTTTCGCAGCGTTCGATTTCATCATTTCCTTTACCTCCAGAAATAAGATTATTTCCTGTTATATAAAACTACCATAAACCGACAAAACTTTAAAGATTTTTTTAAATGTTTCCAAAATTTTAACAAAGGGGGCCATCTTCAAAAAGCTAATAATCGCTATTGGGGCCCCCTTCCATTCTCTCTACATTTCAATCAATAAACTTCCATCAAAGAAAAATAAATATTTTTCAACACGCGGTAGCTTCCAAATTTCCTGAAGTGCCTGTGCATATAAATCAATTTGCAGGCGGTAGCGTTCCACTAACGTTTCTTTGGCAATTGTCTCACTTTTGAAACGCCCTGTGATTGTATCTGTTTTATAATCAAGTAACACAACACCAGCTTCGTCTTCAAAAACACAATCCATGACCCCTTGCACTAATACATTTGCAGTATCCTCTTCTTCCCAATCTGGATAAGCGTCTTTGGCAGACAAGGCCAAGCTAAAGGGGACTTCCCTCCGTACTTTTTTTGCGTTTTGCAGCCTTTGTCCTAATGGTGTTTCGAAAAATTGCACGACGCTGTTTATATCAATGACCTTTTTTTGTTCCTCTGTTAATAATTCTTTTCTTACCATTGTTTCTAATTGGATAGCAATAGAATCGTTTGTAATCGCACTAGCCAAGTCAACATGCTGCATTACCATATGCATCGCCGTTCCCCGCTCTGCAGCTGTCAGCGATTTCTGTTGTAAAAATTTAGGCCTATCCTGTAGCGGGGCACTGAACCTTTTAATTAATTGCGTATCTGCATATGCATCAGTCACTTGTTTTCTTGATTTGATTTCTGAAACAGATTGCTTTGAGCGCTTCGTTTGCGCTTGTGCATATGGGTACTTCCAGGAAAGCTGAGTAAAAACATGTTGTTGAAAATTACTTTTAATTGGAACAGTCTGCCAATGCTCCATTTGCTTAAGTAGTTCCATATCTTGTTCTATGATAGAACGTGAATCATTTGGAAAGTTTTCGGCGTTAAGGATATTGACCTCCCATTTAGAAGAATGGGAAGATATTTCGTTTGTGTAATCTTTTGAGCTTAGCACTGTACAAGCTTGATGGCGAACTAATGCTGGCCCAACCCAATCTAAATATCGTTTCGCCTTTGCCCGCACATAATCTGGCAGTAACCACTCTTCTCCGTCAACTTCGTCATTCCACTTTTTAATCATTTTTTTGCTATCGTTAACAGTAGCGATTAGATAGAGCTTTTCTCTCGCCCTTGTAAGGGCAACATAAAGAACACGCATTTCTTCGGCTAAAAGCTCCATTTGCAAGCGGCGTTTCATTGCAAGGAGCGGCAGCGTTGGATAGCTTATACGCAGCGTTGGGTTGACGAGCTTAGAGCCAAATCCTAACTCTTTATGAAGTAATACCTTTTTTCGTAAATCCTGCATATTAAATTGCCGCCCAAGTCCAGCCACGAAAACAATTGGAAATTCCAAGCCTTTACTTTTATGAATGGTCATAATTCTAACGACATCTTCCTGTTCACCAAGAGCACGCGCTGTTCCAAGGTCTTCGCCGCGATCCTGCATGCGTTCGATAAAACGTAAGAAACGGAAAAGCCCTCGGAAAGATGTTTCTTCATATTGCTTTCCTCGGTCATAAAGAGCTCTCAAGTTCGCTTGGCGCTGTTTTCCGCCAGCTAAGCCGCCAACATAATCATAATAGCCGGTATCCCTATATAATTGCCAAACTAATTCAGATAAGACCCCTTCTCCTGCTCTTTTTCTCCAAATTTTTAGCTGTTTATAGAACAAATCAAGTTTTTCGGTCAATTCTTTGTTTGTACCTGATCTCGTATAGCCTTTTACACTATCAAAATAATGATTGTTCTTTTCATGAATGCGAATCATTGCCAACTGTTCTTCCGTTATGCCAACAATCGGAGACCGAAGTACGGCTACAAGCGGGATATCCTGATACGGGTTATCGATGATTTTGAGCAGCGACATCATCACAGATACTTCTGTTGCTTCAAAATAACCAGTTGATAGCTCCGCATACACCGGAATCCCTAAGTCTTTAAATTCCTCCATCATCGCTTCAGCCCAAGGCATGGAACGGAGCAATATAACAATATCCCGATAGGTGATATTGCGTTCCCTTCCACTTTTATCAGTCACTTTATAAGGCTTCTCGATTAATTCTTTAATTTTAAGCCCAATCACCCTTGCTTCCAGTTGGGCATTTTCTAATTCAGCCAAGTCAACGGAAACGTCATCCGCTTCTTCGTCATCATTTTCGTTTCGGTCGGTCTCCCCATTTGCCGTTTCCTCTAAAGTTGGGTCTTTTTTGTCAATTAGAATTAGTTCGGCTTTTGTTTCTTCAGAATTAGGGTAATTCAAATTCCCTAACTTTAATTCAGCATCCTCATCATAGTCAATTTCGCCGACTGTTTGATTCATAATTTGTTTAAAAATAAAATTTGTTCCGTCCAATACTTCAGCACGACTGCGAAAGTTTTTTGATAAATCAATGCGAATGCCTAGTGAGTTTTCCGAATCCTCTTTTGAAAACAGTCTATATTTTGTCAGGAAAAGATGCGGTTCCGCTAAACGGAAGCGATAAATGGATTGTTTCACGTCGCCAACCATGAATAAATTATTAGAGCAGGATACTAATTTAATAATCGTTTCTTGAACTAAGTTTACATCCTGATACTCATCGACAAGTACTTCTGCAAATAACTCACGGAAGTCTTCGGCAACTGCAGATGGTATAAGTTTATCAATCGTTGATCTTTCATCCGTCAATATTTGCAGGCAAAAATGCTCTAAATCCGCAAAATCGACAAGCCCTTTTTCTTTTTTTACGATTTCGTAGCGCCGTGAAAATTCCTTTACTAGTTCGATTAGCATTTCCACAACCGGTTTCATTTCCTGAATATCTTTCAGAAAGTACTTAGGTTGGCGGCTGAAAAGCTCGTCTTTAAGCGCAGTCATTCGCTTTTTCACTTGCTCTCGTAAGTTTTTTACATTTTCTTGGAGCGATTTATCATACTCTTCACCTTTGCACGGTTTCAGTTTTGAAAAATTAACATTCTGCATCGCATCATAAAGCGTTTGCCACGACTGTTTATTCGCCGTTAATAACTCCTGAACAATACTTTGATCAAGGTCGATATTGGCAGCATACGGAGCAGGGCCGCCAGGCTCTTTTGTTAGCTCTAAAGCACGGTTTAATATCTCTGTACACCCGCTTAATTGAATCGTAATATCCTCACTTAAATCTTTCATCCATGCTAAATCGTCAATCTCACTGCTCTCATCAATCTCATAAAAACGAATAATTTGCTCTAGCCATTCATTGGGCCAAGGGTATGAGCGGGCAAAATCATATAGCCTTCTAATTAGAAGCTGCAGTTCTAAATCACTGCGATCATTACTATATCTGTCAACTAAATCATAAAAGCGGTCATTTTCTTCTACACTATATTGCTCTTCAAAAAGCTCGTCCATGACTTCTTCCATCAATAACTCTGCTTCTGTTTCATCAGCAATGCGAAATCCCGGATCTAAATCGATATGATAATAATATTTTTTAAGGACATGTAAGCAAAATGAATGAAGCGTTGAAATCGCTGCTTTGTTTAATAATGTCAACTGCATTCGCAAATGAAGCGAACCTGGGTGTTTAGCAATTTCTTTTTCTAATGCTTCGCCAATTCTTTTTCTCATTTCAGCAGCAGCGGCATTTGTAAATGTCACAACTAATAAGCGGTCGACATCAACTGGATTTTGAACGGAGGTAATTTTTTTTATAATTCGTTCAACTAAAACCGCTGTTTTCCCCGAGCCTGCAGCAGCAGCAACAAGAATATCTTTGCCACCCGCTGTGATGGCTCGCCATTGGTCATCTGTCCACGTACTATTTTCAGGTTTTTGAATATCATGGTTCATCGCCCTCTCCCCCCTTCATACGAATTTTTTCTAAAATAGCATCATCTTTCTCTGGGACTAAAATTTTATAGTTGTTACCTTGTTGTGAACGGTCAAATTGACAGATTGCTTTATACGAACAAAAGGCGCATGGGGTGTGATTTTTCATTTTATACGGTTCAATATCAATGACCCCATCTGTGATTGCCGTGCCAATATCTTGGATTTTTGTGCGAACATAGCTTCTTAAATGGTCAAAGTCCTGTGAACTGGCAACTGATGAATTGCTGTAAAAGTCGCCGTCTTTTTTTAAGGCAACTGGGATGACCTCAGAATAGCCTGTCTCAAGCGATTGGTCCATAAGGCGAACGGCCTCTTCGTTAGCAACGAGCAGCCCTTTCATTTTAAAGCGCTTATAAATTTCTTTTTCAATTTCCTCGAAGGTTGGAACGCTAGACTTGTTTAGCATCGGATTATGGACATGAAAATATAGTACACCAGCGGGTGATGCTTCCGTGCCAATCCACTCTTTAGAATTCGTAATAACAACATCTAGGTACGTTAGCATTTGTAATGCTAAGCCATAATAAACCTCTGTTAAATTTAATGCTTTTTGGCTAGATTTATAATCAATGACTCTTACATACACGCCTTGATCTCCTACTGATTTATCAACCCGATCAATCCGGCCAACAACCTCCATCTTACAGCCGTTTTTCAATGTAAACGTAAGCGGTGCTAACGGTCCCTTTGGTCCAAATGGGAGTTCCAGGCCAATCGGTTCAAAACCACTTATTTTTGCATGCTCGCTTAGAACAATCGAAGCTCGGCCAACAACCTGCTGCAATTTTCTCTTTATATAGTGAAAACGGTTTGAGCTAAGGAGTATTTCTTTTTGAATATTTGGTGCTAATTTCTCGACTGCCTGATAAGCAAGTTGTTCACATTGTTGTTTTGTAAGATTAGCCCATTGTAAATGATTTTGCTGTATTGATTCGGTAATCAATTTTAAAGCGGCATGGAATAACCGCCCAATATCTGGGGCCTCAAGCCGGAAAATTTGCCGCTCCTCTAAGCGCAGTCCATACGTAATAAATTGTGAATACGGACAGGCTTGAAATAATTCCATCCTCGATACGCTAGCTTTAATTTCTTCTCCATATAAGTCGCGGCTAATTTCCTCTGGCAATGTTTTCGCCGTATTTATGTAAAATAAACTTCCTACTATTCTCTTCCCATACGTTTCCCATTGGTTATTTTGGATAAGCCAATTATAGACATCCCACCATAATTCATGTACGGGATAACCCCTTTTCCAATTTTGTAGTTGAATCGATAAATAGGACATCGTCTTTTTCGGATTTGTTACATATTGTAATTGACGTGGCGGCTCCTCTTCACTTGGCTCGTTAAGGATAAGCTTTTCTTTTAAAGCTGGAAAAAGATCCTTTAGTCTGTTAATCAAAATTGATGGGACTAAAGATTTTCCTTCATCATCTGCTAATGGATAACTTATATAAAGTAAATCTGAAGCGCTTGTTAACGCTAGATAAATTAAAAACTGCTCGTCCAATAGCTGCTGTTTGCTCCCAGGTGCTAATGTGAAGCCAGTACTAGCTAAAAACTCCCGTTCTTCCTCAGTCACAACTCCTTCTTCAACAGGCTTTAACGGGATAACACCATCATTTGCCCCTAAAATAAACGCACATTTAATATTCGAAAAACGCGAGCGTTCCATATTGCCAACCAATACTTGGTCCATCGCTGGTGGAACTGTTGCAAAATGCATATTTTCTAAACCAGCATGAATCATTTTCCTGAACAACTCAAAAGATAATTCTTCCTCACCCATTAAGGATGCCATTTGATCTAATAACTCTAAAACGGATTGCCATACTTGGCTATGATCCCTTGACTCCGTTAATCTTCCTGCTTCCTCTGCTTCAATGCAAAGGCGATTGACTTTTTTCGGAATATGCAAGTCATCTAAGAAATAAAAAAGGGCTTCACAATAGTCTCTTGCTGTTTCGGCAGTTTTAATCGTTTTCTCAAAAGCGATAAATGGCTCTGTTATAAGTGAGCGCAAATCATTAATCTTCTGCTCATATTCTTTTTCTTTATCAGTTTTCGGAATGGCCTGTCCTTCAACCGCTTGATAACGCCGATATTCCCAAGGTTTTTTATCTGTCCAGCGCTTTCCTTGGATTCCATAGGCCAGCACATAGTTTTCAAATTTGTCCATGTCTTCCTTGATGCGGTCTTTGTTACCTTCATACGGAAAAAGTAAATCCGTTTTTACACAGCGGAAAATCGGCTCATAGCGCCACCCACTTTGAATGACATCTAAAGCAGAACGAATAAACTCAACGAGCGGATGATTTAACATCAATCTTTTTTGGTCTAAAAACACCGGAATTTCGTAATCCTCAAAGACGGTTTTTAATAAATCATGGTACGAATGACTGTCCCTTAGTAAAATCGCAAAATCACGCCAACGGTAGTTTTTTAATCGAACTAAATGCAATATTTCTCGGGCAATACTTTCCACTTCAGCACGGCGGTTAACAGCGGCATTTACGTTAATAGTAAAAGCTTCTGTATCATCAGTAAATTTGATGCTTGGACGGCTGTCATAGTTTTTTTCTAAATGATTGAGTGCAGGTGAATGCAGAAATCTAAATGGCTCCTCCAATAATATTGGCGTTTCGACCTTTATCCCGTTTTCTTTGGCGAAATTCAAAATATTGAAATATGTATTTGTAGTCATTCTGAACAAATTAAGCTCATGTAGATCATTGTATAATTGCTGCTGGTCAAGGGTAAGCGCCAATGTCACACTGTTACAATGCTTCAATAGCTCGCTAAGGATCTCTAACTCTTGTGGAGTAAAGCTATGGAAACCGTCCACATAAATATCGGCACCCTTTAGTTCTTCCGATTTCGCAATCTTTTCCGCCAAAAGCCGCAAGTAATCCTCTGAATCTACATAATAGCTCATTAAATAATTTTCATAGTCCTGATATATTAAATGAAAATCAAAAAGCTTATTTGCGATTCTTTCTTTGTTGCTAGTTGCAAGATTTGTTTGCGAAAGCTCATTGTATTTTTCGTGAAGATGATTTGGCGTAAGAGAGTAACGCTTAAATTCTGCGATAATATCTTCAAGCTGCACTATAAATCCATTTTGGTCCGCTGCTCTTGTAAAAACCTTCAACTCATCTTTCCGATGCTCAATTATTTTCCGTAATAACATATGCAAGCCAGTACTATTAAGATGAAAACGGCTAAACCCTTCTGTTTCTTGGAGAATCCGCCATGCTAACCGTGTAAAACTAAACACTTGTGAGCGAATCATCCCATTTAAACCTGGTGTGTTGATTAACTGATATTCTATTTGAAATGTCATTTGATCAGGGACAAGATATATAATTGGTGGGCCTAACGGATTTTGCTTTAGTTTTTCAATCACTTCGTTAAGTAAATATGTAGATTTTCCGCTCCCTGCTCTCCCCAAGACGAATCGTAAAGACATCTTTAGCCCCCCTACAAAGAAAAATATGTTTATTTGTTAAACTCATTATAACATTTTAAGAAAATAGAACGGGAATCATTCGACTGCTTTGATTCCCGTTTTTAATAGTTGAGCTTTCTATTTAAAAAAGTATTTGTCCACCTATTTATTTTTATCCAAATCAATTTCAATTATCTTCTTATCTACGGTTGTCGTTTTTTCTACTTCAGTGATTAATGAGATAGGACCTATTGTTTTAGCAAATTCTCTTTTAAAAGATAATTGAGTTGGGCTTGTTCGTTCTGCAACCATTTCCCCAATAATTCTTTCACCGTTTCTATCTTCCAGTATTAAAGCAATTGAGACGTCGCCTTATGGTGTAAATCAATATGGTGGTGTTGGTTACATCCATGGATTACCATCATTTAAATAGTTTGTTAGTAAAAAAAAGACCAAGAGTTTTCTCTTGATCCTTTGTGATGACCCGTACGGGATTCGAACCCGTGTTACCGCCGTGAAAGGGCGGTGTCTTAACCGCTTGACCAACGGGCCATATTATATATATAAATGGCGGAGAAGGAGGGATTTGAACCCTCGCGCCGGTTACCCGACCTACTCCCTTAGCAGGGGAGCCTCTTCAGCCACTTGAGTACTTCTCCAAATGGCTCCACAGGCAGGATTCGAACCTGCGACCGATCGGTTAACAGCCGATAGCTCTACCACTGAGCTACTGTGGAATGAAATGGGCCTAAATGGACTTGAACCATCGACCTCACGCTTATCAGGCGTGCGCTCTAACCAGCTGAGCTATAGGCCCATAAAAATGGAGCGGGTGATGGGAATCGAACCCACGACATCAGCTTGGAAGGCTGAAGTTTTACCATTAAACTACACCCGCAATTGGGTATCATTTAATATTAAAATGGCTGGGCTAACTGGATTCGAACCAGTGAATGACGGAGTCAAAGTCCGTTGCCTTACCGCTTGGCTATAGCCCATTGAATAAACATCGTGAATAAAATGGTGGCTCGAGACAGAATCGAACTGCCGACACGAGGATTTTCAGTCCTCTGCTCTACCGACTGAGCTATCGAGCCAAATAATAATGGCGGAGGAAGAGGGATTCGAACCCCCGCGCGGTTTAACCCGCCTGTCGGTTTTCAAGACCGATCCCTTCAGCCGGACTTGGGTATTCCTCCGTAATAACTAAATAAAATATATTGTAAAAGTAGCGGCGGAGGGGATCGAACCCCCGACCTTACGGGTATGAACCGTACGCTCTAGCCAGCTGAGCTACACCGCCATATTTAATTAAAAAGTGGAGACTAGCGGGATCGAACCGCTGACCTCCTGCGTGCAAGGCAGGCGCTCTCCCAGCTGAGCTAAGCCCCCAAATAATTATTGAATGGTCGGGAAGACAGGATTCGAACCTGCGACCCCTTGGTCCCAAACCAAGTGCTCTACCAAGCTGAGCTACTTCCCGAAATGGCGCGCCCGACAGGAGTCGAACCCATAACCTTCTGATCCG